>JASFTJ010000055.1:0-9041 GCA_050053615.1 Anaerolineae bacterium
GGCTGCCCGCGAGACCTGGGCCACTGCGACCTGGTTGCGCCCTTGCATTTGCTTGGCAAGAGAGTTGTTCTCTGATATAATGGCCGCAGCTTATCTAGAAGTGGAGTCAAATCGTTCGATGGAGTCAAGTTCCCAACGGCACTGCCCGCATTGCGGGACGCCTGTGGCCCGCAAGGCCGAGACATGCCTGATGTGCGGGGCTCAACTAAAAGAGCGCAGAAAGAGGCGAGTTCGCCCACCCCAGGGCGACTTGTTGCTTGTTTTGCTGCTGGTACTGGCCATCGTGGTTCTTTGGGTGTGGCAGCCGTGGCGAGCGGGCCAGCCTCAAGCGATGGCCCCAACCCCAATCCCGACCAGACCAGTGGCTGAACTGCCGCCCACGGCTACCTACGAGGTGGTCCCGACGGCCACGCCGCTGAACTCACCCACACCGCCCCCGACTGCCACCCTGCCGCCGAATCAGGTGCGCCACAGCGTCGAGGCCGGCGAGACGATTACCAGCATTGCCAAGCTCTACGGCACGACGGTGGACGCAATCCTGAAGACGAATAGCCTGAAGGAGCGCTCGGTTCTCAGCGTCGGTCAGCAATTGATCATCCCCCTGCCCATTGCCGATACACCGACGCCTACACCGACGTTGACGCCGTCACCGACACCCTTTATGTACACTGTCAGAACAGCTGACACCCTGAGCGCCATCGCCAAACGGTTTAACACGACCGTCGAGGCGCTCATGGAGGCGAACAACATCGCCGACGCTACTCGCATCCGCGTCGGCACCAAGCTCATCATCGTCCAGCCACCAGATTATTCGGCGACGATGGCCTACGAAACGTACAAGGTGGAGCAAGGGGATACTCTGTACACGATTTCGGCCAAGTATGGATTGACGATCGCCGAAATCAAAGAGATCAATGGCCTGAAGAATGACAATCTCCGCGTTGGGCAGGAGCTCCGGATTCCGGTGGGCACGGCCACGCCCGCGCCGACGCTCACGCCGACGCCGACGCTCACACCCACGCCTGGTCCCCCGCACCCAGCGCCGGCGCTGCTGGCTCCACCCAACGGTGCGGCTTTCGAGGGGGCTGAGACCATCATTCTGCTGAGCTGGGCATCGGTGGGGATCTTGGACCATGACGAGTGGTACGTGGTCCGCCTGGAACGTGTGGGCACCAGCCTGGACCAGCCTCCTTTGGTTTGGACCAAGGCGACTTCGTGGCGACTGCCGGCGGATCTGCACGTGGGAGGGCTGTCAGAGCCACAGCGTTTCCGTTGGCGGGTGATGGTTATGCGCCAGACCGGCGTTGCGGAGGATGGCACGTGGCTTGGCGAGCAGATCAGTCCGCCAGGCGAGGTTAGAACGTTTTCCTGGCAGTAACGTATAGTTGGTTGGATGGTGGGGGGACAAACCAATCCGGGACGAGGGAGAGAGATGAGCACAGGCAAGATCATCGGTTACATCGTGGCGGGAATCTTGGTATTCTTTGGAGTGCTGTGGATGTGGTCAGCCACCAGTGCAGAGGCGGCTGGCAGAACGGGTAGCCGGTTGCTGGTGGGTGGAATCCTGGTCGTCATCGGTCTGGGTATCATTGTCGCCGTTCGATTGCGGGAACCCAAGCCCGAGCAGGAGGTCACCATCCGGCAGGAAATCGACTTGACCGGCGATGTGGACCTGGAGACGCTCAAGTGCCAGAACTGTGGGGCGCAACTCGACAAGAGCGCCATCACCTTGGCCCAAGGGGCCATCGTAGTCACGTGCCCCTATTGCCAGACCACGTACCAGATGGTCGAAGAACCCAAGTGGTAGATGCGGGTATCCAGCATTTGCAAATGGAAAGGAACAGTGATGTTCAGACATAAAGCCATGGCGGTTGGGATCCTGATCATTGTCATGGTCCTGCACTTGGCCATATTGGCGCCTGAGGCTTTGGCTCAGGACTATCGCTTCAACCTGAAGGAAAATCGGGTACATCTGTACATCAACCACGACGGCGCCGTGAACATCGTCTACGACCTGACCTTTGTCTGCGATCGGGGCGCCGATCCCATTGACGTCGTGGATGTGGGGCTGCCCAACGATACCTATCGCCTCTCGGAAATTCGAGCCTCGATTGATGGCGCGACGTTGACCGACATCAGCGATTCTCCCTATGTGGATCATGGCGTGGCCGTAGAGCTGGGCCGCCATGAGATCAAGCCCGGTCAGACTGGCACTCTCCACCTTGAGGCCACGGTGCGGGACATGATCTACCAGGACAGCAAAGATAGCGAGTACGCCAGCATCGAGTTCGGGCCCACCTGGTTCGACAGCGAGTTCGTGCAGGGTACGACTCGCCTTGAGGTCAATTTTCACTTCCCGCCGGGTGTCACCTCCGAAGAGCCGCGTTATCACGAGCAGGAATTTACTGAGGCTTTCTTTGAGGATGACCGGGTGGTCTATTCCTGGATCAATGAGAACGCCAGCGGCAGCAAGAGATATGTCTATGGCGCCTCCTTTCCCAAAACGTATCTGGCAGAAGGCGTGGTGCAGAAGGCGCCGGCTTTCAGCCTCAATTTGGGGGCAATCTGCCGTAGTCCCGTTTGGTGGTTCGTCCTGTTCGGCGGCGGCTGGGCTTTTCTGGCGTTTCTAGGTAGCCGGGCGCAGAAGCGGCGCAAGATGGATTACCTGCCGCCCTCTCTGGCCGTGGAGGGAACTGGCGTGAAACGGGGGCTGACGGCGGTCGAAGCGGCCATTTTGCTGGAAGCGCCCTTGGACAAGATCATGACCATGATCCTATTTGGATTGGTCAAAAAGGGGATCCTCGTTGTCGAGTCGGAAAAGCCACTGAAGGTTCAGGTGGTGGACGAACAACCTGGGGAGGTCAAGCTGTGGTACTATGAGCGGCGCTTCCTTAAGGCGATCGGCGACGATGGTACTCTGGCCGAGGGCGCGCTCCGAGAGCTGGTCGTTGACCTCATTGGCGACGTCAACAAGAAGCTGACCGGCTTTAGCCGGGCTGAAACCAAGGACTATTACAGGGACATCGCCGCCCGCGCCTGGCAACAAGTCGAGGCGGCCGAAACCCCGGAGGTGCTGGGCAAGCGGTGGGGGGAGGGCCTGGAGTGGACAATGCTGGAGGACGACTGGGACGACCGCACGCGGCGCGTCTTTCGCGACCGCCCAGTGGTTCTGCCCCACTGGTGGTGGTTCTACCGGCCCTGGACCGCCAGGCATGGTGTTCCATCTCGACCCTCATCCGTACCCACGCCCTCGGGCGCGGGCACGCCAGTCACATTGCCCACACTGCCCGGCGCTGACTTTGCTGACACCGTGGTGACCGGTGTCGAAAACGCGGCCAACACCGTGGTCGGCAGCATCGAGGACTTTACCGGCAAGGTCACTCAGACCACCAACCCACCTCCCAAGCGCTCCAGCTCAAGCAGCCGTAGCGGAGGGTACAGCTGTGCCTGTGCTTGCGCCTGTGCCGGGTGCGCCTGTGCTTGCGCGGGTGGGGGGAGGTAACCATGTCAATATTGGATCGTGTCAAGAACTGGTTCCAACCGTACCAGCCTTTGTCAGTGGGCATGTACCACTACCAGACGCCGCCCGACGCACCGCAACAGTTCCGGCTGCACCTGCGCGTGGAACAGGACGGGCAAGGCGTATTGCTCATCAACGCAGCCAAGATGCTGCACCTCAACCAGACGGCGACAGAGCACGCGGCCTTGATCTTGCAGGAGAAAACGGCAATGGAGGCCGCCCGCGAGATCGCCCGACGCTACAACGTCAGTCAGGAGACAGCTCGCGCTGACTTTGAGGAGTTGCAAGAGACCATCGGGCGGATCGCCCAGGCCGGCGAAGAGGTGTGCCCCGTCACCTACCTGGATGTGCAGCGCATTGAGCCGATGAGCGCCGAGCTGTCTGCGCCCTACCGCATGGACCTGGCGCTGACCTACCGCTGCCAGAACGATTGCCCCCATTGCTATGTGGGCCGTCCTCGCGACTTTCCCGAGATGTCGACCGAGCACTGGAAGCGCGTCATCGACCGCTGCTGGGAACGGGGCATCCCCCATCTGACCTTCACTGGCGGCGAGGCTACTCTGCGGCCTGATCTGGTAGAGTTGGTGCAATACGCCGAGGACGTAGGACTGATCACTGGCCTGCAAACCAACGGGCGGCGACTGCGCGACCGAGCCTACCTGGACGAGTTGTTGCTGGCTGGCCTAGATCACATCCAGATCACGCTGGAGAGCCACGATCCGGCGGTGCACGACCGGATGGTGGGTGTGGAGGGGGCCTGGCAGGAGACGGTGGAGGGCATCAAGACGGTGGTCGACGCCGATGTGTACATGATGACCAACACCACAATGACCACCGAAAATGTGGGAGCCACGGACATCGATGGCATCGAGGAAACCATCGCCTTTGCCGCGTCGCTGGGCGTGCCGACCTTTGGCTGCAACAGCCTCATCTACTCTGGCGCGGCGGTGGCTGTGGGCAACGGCATTCCCGAAGATGAGCTGGCGCCCATCCTGGACCAGGTCAAGGAGGCAACGCAGGCGCATCAAATGCGCCTCATCTGGTACACGCCGACGCAGTACTGCGAGTTCGATCCACTGGGTATGGAGTTGGGCATGAAGAGCTGCACGGCAGCCCGCTACAACATGTGCGTCGAGCCGAACGGGGACGTCATTCCCTGCCAAAGCTATTACGTGGCCTTGGGCAACATCCTAGCCGAACCGTGGAAAGAGATCTGGGAGCACGAGCTAGCCCGCTATTTGCGCAACCGCGACTTTATGATGGAAAAGTGCTACGACTGCCCGGATCAGATCCTGTGCGGCGGCGGCTGCCCGCTGTACGCGCAGCATCACTAATCATATCGTCTTCCCCAGGTGAGGTACCCAGCCAACGCCACGGCTGCCCAGCCTGCTGTAGCATAGAACACGGCGATGTAACCCTGCGTCTGGGCGATGAATCCCAACCCAAACGAGCCGATGCCTACCCCAATGTCAAACATGGTATAGAGAAAGCCAACGGCGGTGCCCCGCGCCTCTGCCGAGACGGCATCTACCACGGTGGTGTCCAGGCCCGCGCGGGTCAGCCCCCAACCCAAGCCAAAGCTGGCCCCGGCGGCCAACAGCGCCGTGTTGGTGCGCGCCGTCGCCAGGCCGATCATGGCCAACACTACGATGACCATGCCTGGCAGCGCCACGGCCCGCCGTCCGACGCGGTCCGAGAGCCAGCCCGCAGAGGCCTGGGCGAGCATCATGGCCACAGCAAAGGCGGAAAAGTAGCCGCCTGTGGTCAGCGCAGCCGAACCGCTTGCCGCCGTTAAGCCTTTCTCGTCTGCAAAGGGCGCCAGGAAGCTCAACACAGCGCCGTAGGCCATGGCCAAGCCGGTGATGCCGAACGCAGCGATCCAGACCGGTTGCATCCGGACCACGGTCCACCGTCGCGAGGGACGGTCGATCGGCGTCTCAGTGTGTCTCACAGGTTCAGTGACCGGCAAGAGCAGGAGCAAGCACAAGGCTGTGATCCCGGCGGAGGCCCAAAAGTGCGCAGCGTACCCCCACCTGGTGACGACATAAACTCCCAGCGCAGGAGCGAACAGCATGCCCAGGTTATTGGTCACCCCCGACAAGCCGATGGCTCCGCCGCGGCGTGCGGGAGGGGCCAGGTCGCCCACCAGTGTCGTGTAGGCTGTGGTAAAGGCGGCGATCCCCAGGCCGTGAAAGACGCGAACGATCTGAAAGGGCCAGAGCGCGTCCAGCAGGGCATAGAGGGCCGGCGACAGGGCAAAGATCGCCGCGCCGATCAGCAACATGGGCTTGCGCCCCCAGCGGTCCACAAGCCAACCGACCAGAGGCCGGGCGGCGACGGCGCTCAGGCTAAAGAGGCCAAAAGCCAACCCAATATGCGTTGCGTCCCCACCGATTTTTTGGATAAAGCCGGGCAGTGTGGCAAAGGTCCACTGGAAACCGGAAAAGAAAAAGAGATTGGCCGCGAGGGCCAGGTAAAGGCTGGAGGGGTATCGACCGCGCAGAAAGCCGTTGGGACTCACGGCCTACTGCTTTGTTCATTGTCCGGGACGTCGATTCGTAGCGCCGGATCGCCCAGCAGGAGGTAACTGCGAGCCGCATCCGCTTCGGCGTCGGTGGCGGCCTGCCAGGCGGACAGGAGCGCGTCGCCAATCGGCTTGCCTTTCTGCACTTCTTGGTAAAAGACCCGAGCCAGCGGTTGCTGTTGGTTCAGGTAGGTCTCGCCGGTGGGGCCGACAAAGGCCGCGGCCCCACCCTGGGTCGAGCGCAGCCACACCTCGGCCAAAGAGTCCTGCTCGGGGTGGACAAAATAGCCCGACAGGCAGGCCCATACAGTCACGATAGCGGGCTGCGACCACTCGTCCTCGCGCTGAAGTACTTTTTCGTCGCCCCACAGCGCCAGGCTGCCGTGGCCCACATAGTTTAGCCAGGCGCCTTCCTCTTCCAGTGCTTCCAGTACTCTGGGGCGAGCGTCGTCCTGGGCTGCGTCCAGGCGTTGCGACTCGACGGGCAGGAGAGGCGCCATTTCGTCGGCGAATTGGCCAAAGCTTGGCTGATCGTCGCTGAGTATCAGCGCCGATGCGAGTCCAGTTTGCTCCCACAGGATGGTCTTGTCCACGATCGTTTTGACCTGCGCTGCCGTCTCTGCAGGGAAGCGTCCTACCGCCACCAAAGGTTGTCCCGCTCTGTCGCTGATCATGGCTTGGTCGGACGGCGTTTCGTGCAGGTAGGTGGTCGGCGCCAAGGAGGTGATCACCCGCAGTGCGCCTTGTTCTCCTGCGTATCCATCGAGGTGTACAGAAGCGTCCCCGACCAGAAGCAGGTAGCGGAGTTGCCCCTGCTCGTGCAATTGCTGGACCAGGGCGCGGATTGCCTCTGGGTCAGGTCGACTGTCGCCAAATGCGTCATAGACCTGAGTCGGCGTCAGGCGCGACACGGTCAACCCTTCGTTCCGCCGATGCTCGATCAACGGCTGCAATGCTTCCCAGAACGGCTCTGGGGCGATGATCAGGTAGTCGATCTGGTCCAGACTGGCTCGATCCACAGTTGTCCGGGGACGGGTGCGCTCTGGCGCCGGCGCCCGCCAGGGGACGCCAAGCCAGTAGCGATGCCCGGGCTCTGTGGGCGCTTGGTCATCGCTTACTACCCCCAGGTCCACGGGCGCAGCGGGATCGGTCACGTCCAGGAGGCGCCTCCGATCGTCGCTCTTACCTCCGGCGATGATGGCCTTGCGGGCCTCTGCTGTCCAGGTCACCCCCGGCATTTCCATGACCAGCGGCCGGCGGAAGGCGATCCCCCAGCCATCGAGCCAAAACTTGCTGACCATGTCCTTTTCCGGTGCTGGTACTTGTACCACCAACGTGTGTACGTCCCCAGGGTCTGTCTCGGGCAGCGCCGCTTTCCAGGATTGCTCTGCCGGACCGTCGCCGCGCCACTCGCCCACCTGATCCCCATCCCACCAGATGGGCAAGTTGGGGCTGGTGCCGGGCAGTCGTTTCTGGGTCCAGAGGCGGGCTGTCAACGTGATGGGCCCCGAAACGGCCTCGGTCAGCGTCAGCGTGTGGGTCAGCCGTCCCCCGGAAAAGACCGGCTCCCAGAGCCATGGCTCTGGCGCTCGCACCTGGGGCATATAGCGCCGGTCTCTTTCCCGCCAGAGGGTGGTCCAAGCTGTGTCCTGTACCGCTCCTGCCGTCGCTGCATCCGGTAGCGGAGCGGTTGCCATCGTCTGACCGGCCCCTTGGCCGATCTCTAGCCGATAGGCTGCCCAGGGGGCGTAGCGTGAGGGCGTTGCCTGAGCAAAGAAGAAAAGCCCCGGGCCGTCCGGCCCCTCAAGCCGCAGGTAGGGGACCGATTGTTCCCCGAGGAAAAGCTGGATACGGTCGGGTGGGGGGACTGAATCAAGATCGTGCGCGCGGAACCAGGCGGCGTCAAGCCACTGCGGGCCTGGCGCCTCGATTTCCAGGATCCAAGATCCGTTCGTGGCGCCGATGGGAGTGGCATTGGGCGTCGGTGATGCCGGCCCGCACCCTGCCAGCAGCAGGAGCAGAATCAGACCGGCTGCGTTTAGACGAGACGTGATTGCCTCCAACGATAGACCGCATACGTGAGCAGCACCAGGCAAATCAGGGCCAGTCCGCCCACGATTGCTGCCCCTATCCCGACCAGTGTCCAGGTGCGTCGTTGTTCGGCGCGGGCCAGCGCTTCCTCCGAGATGGCGTCCTGACCGTCGGCGGGGCGTTCGGCTGCGATATCCACCGCCGTCGGTGTCAGAGTTGCCGTGGGCGTCGGTGAAGGCCCAGGGGTAACCGTGGGCGAACTGGTGGGCAAAGCTGTCGGCGCAGCGTCTGTGGCTGCGAGGGTGCTTGTCGGACCGGAAGTGGAGGAAGTTTTCGGTGTGGCGCTGGCGGTGGCCGATGGTTCGGCTTGGGTGGCGGTCGGCTGGGCTGTGTCTGATGGATGGGGCGTTGGCGACAGGGTGGGCGTGGCAGTGCGCGATGGTGTTGGGCTAGGCGTGGGCGTGGCAGTGCGCGACGGCGTGGGTGTGGGTGTGCGTGTGGGAGTGTGCGACGGGGTGGGTGAGGGCGTAAAGGTGTGTGTCGGCGTTGGAGTGGGCGTGGGGGGCTCCGCGGCGACTGGTCCGTGGAGGGTGCTACCCCCATTGACATCCAGGTCCTCCAGATGGTAGTAGTAGACTTGGCCGGACGTCACATCTGTGTCGGTCCAGTTGTAGGAAGCGCCTGCAACCCCTCCATCGGCCGGGATGAGGCCACTGACGCGCTGTCCGGGGCCAGCTTCTTGGTCATTGCGGCGCACGTAAAACCCCATTGTGTCTGTTTCGCTGGCGGTCTCCCAGGTGACAAGGACAGAATCCCCCTGCCATTTTGCTTCAAAGGAGACCAGGGTGACCGCAGCCCGGACGATGCTCGGTCCGCAGATCATCAGCGCCAGCGACAGCAGGATGAACAGTGCCCGCAGCCGACGTCCGGCGGTCCAAAAGGCCACCCGCGCCCGATGCCGCCAGG
>JASFTJ010000056.1:0-8998 GCA_050053615.1 Anaerolineae bacterium
GCACCAAAGGTAGAACAGCCGCCCTCCCCGCCCATCGTAGTTCACTCCGATTTTTCCGTCGAGGTGCCACCTCCGGTCAGCCTTTACGTTCGCTTTCAGTTGGAGCGCTTTGCAGATCTACAGAGCGTCGAGCCGTGCCGCTACTGTCTCACCGTGGGTGGGCTGGGCCGGGCGCTAGCCCGCGGTATCCGCGTGGAGCAGATCCTGGCTTTTCTGCGACAGGCCAGCGACGATCGAGTGCCAGGCAACATAGTTGGTCAGCTTCGGATGTGGGATGGTCGCTTCGGGCAGGTGCGCCTTCAGAAAGTTGTCCTGCTGACCACAAAGAGCGAGCGGGTCTTGAAGGAACTTTCGGTCCTGCCCGAAACTCGCACCCTGATCGGCCAAGTGCAGTCGCCGACCTCGGCCCTGGTCCGACGGCAAGATCTGCCCCGCTTGCGCAAGGCCCTTCGTGACCTGGGCTTCCTCCCCCCGGAAGAGGCTGCAGACGACTCGACCGAGCATGGTTGACAAAGCAGACCGGTCGGTGTATCATTTGCAACACTTAAGAGACTCGCCAGAAGGGGATGAACCCAAGTGGAAGGAACTCGACCGCTCGCGTCGGTGATCATACCGGCTTGGAACGAAGAACATCGCATGCCCGCCAGCCTGCAACGGGTGGCAGCTTTTGTGCAGGAGCAATCCTGTCCCATTGAAGCCATTGTGGTCGATGACGGCAGCGACGATGCCACGCCAGAGATCGTTGAAGAGTTTTCTCGCAAATACCCCTTTATCACCCTGATCTGTAATCCCCATGGCGGCAAGGGGGCAGCGGTCAAGGCTGGGATCGCCCGGGCGCGCGGCGACTATCTGATCGTTAGCGACACCGATCTATCGGTGCCCATTGAGGAACTGCCCAAGTTCTTGCCCCCCATGTTGGACAGCTACGATGTAGCCATCGCCTCGCGGGAGGCGATAGGCGCAAAGCGCATCAACGAGCCCTACTACCGCCACCTGATGGGTCGTATCTATAACTTGCTCGTGCGCCTGGTGGCTGTGCCCGGCATCCAAGACACACAATGTGGCTTCAAGGCCTTCCGCCGGGAAGTCGCACGCGAGATATTCCCCTTCCAGACGATTGAGGGCTGGGGCTTTGACGTCGAGATCCTGTTCATCGCCCAACGCTTCGGCTACCAGATCGTCGAGGTACCGGTGACTTGGTACTATGGCAAGGAGAGTAAGGTCCGGCCTATCCAGGACACCCTCGGCATGGTGCGCGACCTGTTGCGGGTGCGGCGCAACGCTTGGCAGGGACTGTACGAACACAGAGAATAGCTTGGGCACGGCATCACGGAACCTATGTTCCAGCTTTGCTGCCCTACACAAGTCAACGGGGCGCGTGTCTCATGCGGATTGCATTCAGGGCCGCCGGTTCTCTGCGATTCTGCCAGAAGCTGCCGGGCATCGCGCAAGCGGCCCGACCAGCTTCACTCCGACAGGCTGCTAGTTTGCCGAACTACCTACCTATCACCTTGCAAACCAAAAGTCGTCTGTTGTGTAGCCGCCGGAAGCAGCGTATCAAAACCGGGGCTGTGTCTTTGCGATCCCCACGTCAATCGACGTCTTGCCTCCGCTGCGCACTGAAAGACCAAGGTGATCGGAGGCGAATTGACAGAAAGGGGGCTGTTGTCCCTTGTCCTTTGTCCCGTTTTACGGTATCATAGAGCCGTGATGGACAAGGAGAAACTGCAGCCCTTCGCTGGGCTCAGAACGGCAATGCGCAGCATCAGCGGATCGTTGTGTAGGGCAAAATGGCAATTTGCCCTGCTTTTGCTGGCCCTGCTCCTCCCTCTGCCGGGCCTCCGCGCTCAGGAGTCGGAAGCGGATCTGGATGCCCGCGTCGAGGCCCTCCTATCTACGATGACCATCGAGGAGCGGGTGGGCCAGGTGTTTCTCGTCGCCTTTGTCGGCAACCAGGCCAGCCCGGGCACCGACATCGCTCGGCTCGTACGCCAAGATCGCGTCGGAGGCGTGGTGCTGCTGGCCAGTAACTCGAATTTCTACAACGACGCCGATACGCCCCGTCAGGTGGCCGCGCTGACCAACGGCCTCCAGGCGCTGGCCATGCAAGATGACGGCGCCCGGGTGCCTCTCTTTATCGCCGTAGATCACGAGGGTGACCGCTATCCCTACACTCGCATCACCGGCGGCACGACCCCCTTGCCCAACGCCATGACGGTCGGCGCCACATGGGACCCGGTCAACGCCCGCGCAGTGGGTCAGGTCACCGGCCGCGAACTCGCGGCCATGGGTGTCAATCTCCTCCTCGGGCCCGTCGTCGATGTGCTGGCCGATCCCCGGCCCAGCGGCCAGGGCGACATCGGCGCGCGTACCTTTGGCGGCGATCCTTGGTGGGTGGGCCAGATGGGCCGGGCGTACGTCGAGGGGGTGCACCAGGGGGGCAGCGGCCGGGTGGCGACGGTGGCCAAGCACTTTCCCGGCCACGGCGGTTCGGACCGCCTGCCCGATGAAGAAGTCGCCACCGTGGACAAGTCGCTGGAGCAGCTCAAGCGTGTCGAGCTGGCGCCCTTTTTTGCCCTCGCGCAAGAAGGCAACAATCCTGACGCTGTGACGGATGCCCTCATGTCGTCCCACATCCGCTACCGGGGCGTGCAAGGCGACGTGAGGCAGTTCACCGCGCCCATAAGCTTCGATGCCGAGGGCATGGGTGACATCCTGGCCCTGGAGGAATTCGCCGCCTGGCATCCCAGCGGTCTGATGGTCTCCGACAGCCTGGGTGTGCCCGCCGTGCGCAGCTATTTCGATCCGACGCTGAGCGCCTTTCCCCATCGGCGCATCGCCAAAGAGGCCCTGTTGGCCGGCAACGACCTGCTACTGCTCTCCCAGTTTGACCTGGGCAACATCTGGGCCGAGCAATTTGCCAACATCCGCGACACGGTGGCTTTCTTCCAGGATGAGTATCGGGCCAACCCCGCCTTTGCCGCCCGCGTCGACGAGGCTGTATCGAGAATCCTGCGTCTCAAGTTGACACTCTACCCCGAGTTC
The DNA here is from genome assembly GCA_050053615.1 of Anaerolineae bacterium. Taxonomy (GTDB): domain Bacteria; phylum Chloroflexota; class Anaerolineae; order JAAYZQ01; family JAAYZQ01; genus JASFTJ01. The sequence continues at coordinate 3,046 of JASFTJ010000056.1, forward strand.
AGCCTCGATGCGGTGCAGGTCCACGCCGACGCCGCGTCCCAGGTCTGCGGGCTGGGCGGGGCCGTCACGCAGCGCATCGCCAACCAGGCTCTGACCTTGCTTTACCCAGACTCCAACGCCCTGCCGGCGCCGCCCCGGCGCGGCGAAAAGATCCTCGTTTTCACCGACGCCCGACCCGTTCGGGAGTGTTTCACCGAGCGGTGCCAGCCTTTCTCGCCCCTGAGCCAGACGGCGGTCGAGGAGACCATCTTGCGCATCTATGGCCCCGACGGCACGGGCCAGGTGGACGCCGAGGACATCACCAGTCTACCTTTCGGCCAACTCAAGTTGTTCTTGAGCAGCGCCGAGACCCAGTACGATGTGGGGGCATTGTTGGACGAAGCGGACTGGGTGCTCTTTGCCCCTCAGGATCTCAACCCAGTCAAGGGTCCCAACTCGGACGCTGTCAAACTGTTCCTGAACCATGCCCTCAGTTTCTCGTATGACGCCGACTTTGTCGTCCTGGCTTTCAACGCGCCTTACTACCTCGACACCACCGAGATCAGCAAGCTCAGCCTTTACCTGGCGGCTTACAGCAAGGTGGATGCTTCCGTCGAAGCCGCCGTGCGGGCGCTCTTTGGCGAGTTGACGCCTCGGGGCGCGTCGCCGGTGGACGTGGCGGGCGTCAACTATGACCTCCAGCGTCAGCTCGCGCCCGACCCCGAGCAGACCATCCCCCTGGCCCAGCTCGCGCCCGCGCCCGATGCCCTGCTCCTGCCGCCGCTGAGCGTGCGGCTCCAGGCCGGTCCGGTTCTCGACCTCAACGGCCACGTGGTGCCCGACGGCGCTACGGTCATCTTTTACGCCGAGTACGACGACGGCATCTATGCCCCGCCGCAGACTGCAGCCACAGAAGACGGCCTGGCCAAAGCTAGCCTTACCTTGAACGCCGCTGGTCGGGTTCGCTTCCGCGCCGAGAGCGGCGAGACGACCCGCTCAGAGATCATCTCGCTGGAAGTCCAATCGCTGCCCACCCGGTCTCCGACCGCGCCCATCGCCACACCCAGCGCGACGCCGGGTCCGCCCACCGCTCTGCCCACAGAGACAGCGACGCCCACCGTCGCGTCTACGCTCGCGCCGACACCGATCGCGGCGTCGTCGCCACCCTCGACTCCCACCCGCCCTGTGGACGGCGCCGACCTGCTGCTGACTGCCGGGGTCACCTCGCTCGTGGCCGTGGCGGGAATTGTCGCGCTGGGACGCCATCGACAGCGCCGGGCGACGGTGGTTCGCTGGCTGTCCTTGGCCGTCGTCGGGGGGATGGCGGGTTATTTGCTCTATGCCTTACGCATCGTCCGCCCCGAGACCTGGGGGCTTTTGCCCGAGGCGGCGTGGGTTGCGCGGGCGGCGTTGGCGGCATTGACGGCCACCGGGGCGCTGTTGCCCCTGGCGGTAGTCATTAGAACAGCGGATGGGCAGAATGAACGGGTATAGATCCGACCCCGACGCCCTCCTCGTCCAGGGCATCGCCGCCGCCAAGGCCGGCGACAAGAGCAGGGCCCGTCGGCTGCTCACGGAGGTGATCCAGCGCAACCCCGACTCGGAGTCAGCGTGGCTCTGGCTCAGCAGTGTCCTGGATACGTCGCAGGGACGGGCTTTTTGTCTGCGCAAGGTCTTGGCGCTCGATCCATCAAACTCGGCCGCGCAGCGGGGACTCGCCGCTGTGGAAAAAGCCAGACCCGCGCCTGCCATTGTTGTCCAGCCGTCTCCGGCTCTTGCACCGCGACCGCCACAGGCCGCGCAGCTGGCGGCGCCAAGCGGCCTCATCGGCCAGCGCCGATTCTGGCAGATGGTGGTTGTCTGCCTGGGCTTTATTGCCCTCGGCCTCGTGGGCATCCTGGCGTACGCGACACTGGGTGGGGCCAGCGCAGCTGATGAGGATGTTCTGGCTGCTGCCGCTGGCTCGCCCAGCCCCAGTCCCACGCTTGAGCCCGAGGGCACTTTGCGACCCACATTCACACCCACACCGACCGACACGCCCCCACCGACCGACACACCAACCCCCACCTACACTGCAACCTCGACCTCGACCTCGACCGACACGCCTACCCCGACGGCCACGCTGACCGACACGCCGACGCCGACCTCGACCCCGGTTCCGACTCGCCCTCCCAGGAAACGCCCCCCCACCGCGACGCCCACCGCCCTGCCCACGGTCGCCCCCCCCACCAATACCCCACCCCCGCGCTCGCTCGATCCGCGCTTGGCCCCGATGGGTGTCCGCGTCGAACCGGTCTTTGTCGGCCCTGGCAAACCCTACTGGCGCCTGGTCAAGGCCCGCTGGACGGATGAACAAGAGTCAGCAGGCAAACACAGCATTTACGTAAAGGTTTTGGATGCGTATGGCGCTCCTGCCCTGGGGCAGTCGGTTATCTTCCAGTGGCCCGATGGAAGTGTGGTCCTGCCCGTAGAGGATCGTCCTGCATCCAACTGGCCAGTGGATTTCGCCATGTACAACACCCTCGGCTCCTACGCTGTTAGCGTGGGCGGCGCTCCCAGCGACCGCATAGTTGGTCTGGGCCTGGGTACTGCCGAGGCGCCCAAGTTTACGATTCACACCTGCTTTTATCTCACCTTCCAGCTGGTCTACCGCTAGACGTTTGACAAAGCGTCCCCCCGGTGCTACAATCCAGGACGTATTCCGTAGAACCCGCACGCAGTACGGAATGCGCATCACGCATCACGGAGACGAAGCATGGGAACCCTAAACCCAGACATCCCATCCGAAGAACTGACCCGTGCTCTCAACACGGCGGCGACGGTCATGCGCGGTTTTCGCCAGGGGGTGATGATGCCCGAGCACCTGCTGCTCGCTTTCCTGGACGACGAAAGCTACGCGGCTCACGGCCTGCTGGAGCGGTTTGCAAAGGAGCGGGGCTTTGACTTGGGCAAGTTTACTTGCGCTGTCGAGGACCAGGTCCGCGCCCGGCGCGCCGCTGACCAAGATTTCGATTTCCTGGCCGACGACGGCACCCGCGTGCCACTCAGCAACGAGATGCTCGTCGTGCTGGACGAGGGCCGGGCCATCGCCCGCGCCCGCGACGAAATTTGGGTCGGCACCGAGGACGCTCTGGCAGCTATGAGCCAGTCGGGCGTGTCCACGGCGGGGCTGCTCCAGCAGCGGGGCATCACGCCTCGCGCCCTGAGCGCCCTCCTGTCCGACTCGGCGCTTGCCCGCCAGACGACGGCCCGCGACCTGGTGGCGCTGGCCCGGGACGGCGAAATCCAGCCGGTCTATTACCGGCAGGATCTGCTGCGCGATCTCTTGAATCTGCTCAACTTGGCCCGCGACCGCCACGTGGTCCTGCTCGGGCCGGTGGGCGTGGGCAAACGCTCGCTGGTTCACAGCCTGGCGCTGCTCATCGCCGAGGGCCAGGCCCGTCCTGTGCCGTCCGGGCACAGGGGACCGGCCGATCTGGAATCGGTGGTCGAGATCGCCGAGCCAGCGCTGCTGGCCGATGCCTCGCGGGCGGTGCAGGCCGGGCGACGTAAGGCAACCGACGGCGTTTTGTTCTTGCCCAACGTGCACCGCTTTTTCGGCTCGCCGTTGGAGATCGAGTTCCCCAAGGCCCAGGCCGATGTGCAGCGCGCTTTTCTCGATGACAAAGCCGTCGTGGTCGGCACGGCGACCGAGGCCGAGTATCAGGCCCGCATGGCCGGCAACTCGGCCGTGAGTGAGCACAGCCACGTCCTCAAGGTCCCCGAGCCGGACCACGACACCGCCGTCGAGATCCTGCGCGTCCAAAAGCCGCACGTTGAGGCCGACTATGAGATCACCATCGCCGACGAGGCGCTGGGCGCGGCGGCGACCCTCTCCAAGCGCTACGTGGCCGACGCCGTGCTGCCCGCCAGCGCCCTGCAACTGCTCCACCGCGCCTGCGCCCTGCTGCGCATGGGTACCCGCTTCGGCTCCGCTCAGCGGAAGCAGCCTCAACTCGCCTCGTTCCGCGGGCTCGACGCCGACGACGTGACCCTGGCCGCCAGCCTGATGACCGGCATCCCGGTGGCCAAGCTGGGCGCCGACGAGCGGAGCCGCTACGCCCACATGGTCGAGCACCTTCACCAGCGCATCATCGGCCAGGACGAGGCCGTGCTGGCCGTTAGCCGGGCGGTCAAGACGGCCCGCGTCGGCCTGAAGGACCCCCGCCGGCCCATCGGCTCCTTCCTGTTTCTGGGGCCGACCGGCGTGGGCAAGACCGAGCTGGCCAAGGCTCTGGCCGAGTTCCTCTTTGGCGACGAGGAGGCGACGGTCACACTGGACATGAGCGAGTACCAGCAGGAGCACACGGTCAACCGCCTCATTGGCGCGCCGCCGGGCTACGTCGGCTACGAGAGCGGCGGCCAGCTCACCGACGCCGTGCGCGACCGGCCCTACACCGTCGTCCTGCTCGACGAGGTGGAAAAGGCCCATCCCCGCGTGCTCGACATCCTGCTGCAAGTGATGGAGGAGGGCCGCCTGACTGACGGCCAGGGCCGCACGGCCAGCTTCCGCGACGCGGTCATCATCATGACCAGCAATCTGGGCTCGGAGTACCTTGACGAGCCGGTGCTGACCGATGCCGCCCGCGAGCTGGTGATGCGCAAGCTCAAGACGACGCTCCGGCCCGAGTTTCTTAACCGCTTGGACGAGATTATCCTCTTCCACCCCCTCTCGCCCGACCAGTTGCGCCAGATCCTGGGGTTGATGCTCACGAAGGAGGCGGCGCTGCTGGAAGCGCGGGGCGTGGGCCTGGAAGTGGGTGAGGCGGCCCGCACCTGGATGCTGGCCCAGAACGAGCACCCGGAGTGGGGCGCCCGTCCCCTGCGGCGCATCATCCGTCGCTACCTGCGCGAGCCCCTGGCGGACTATCTGCTGACGGCGGACCCGCAGCCCGGGGCGGAGGTGGTCGTGGATGCTGATGAGGAAGGGTTGACGTTTAGAACCTATCCGTAAATTGCTGGCCGGGCCGCTTGCGCGATGCCCAGCAATTTCCGACAGAAATACAGAGAACCGGCGGCGTGGGAGCCGCCTCCGCTGAATTTTCGGATAGATTCTTAAGACCTGAGTAAGCAAACATCAACTAGACCCTGTAACGAGCTTATCTTGGAGTAGGTTACTGATGACGAGCAAAAAAGCTCGTGAGCGGCTAGCTCTCACCGAAATCGCCAAGATCTACCCAGACTTTCCAAGTGGCACCATCGTTGCTTGTGAACGGCCAGACTTTCTTATCCTACAGGATCGTCAAACAGTAGGGATAGAAATAGTGAACTACATAAGAGGTCAAAGCGATGAGGGCTCCGACATCCGACGCAACGAAATCCTTTGGAAGAAAGTCTCTGATGAAACACGAACAAGGTTTTCAGAAACCCACTCAGAGCCGCTGGTCGTGAACTTCTTTTGGTACCCTCAACGGCTCTTGAGCAAGTCGGAAATAGAACAGCTAGCAGACAGCGCAGCATCGATTGTAGCCGACAATATTCCTGAGGCTTTGTTTGCTCAGATTCGCGTTGATGGTATACAGCTAGCCGGCACACCTCTGGAGAAGTATGTATGTGCAATAGTCATCATGAGGGTAAGGAATGAACAACAGAGCCTTTGGTCATCTCCTAGTGCGGGATGGATTGAACTCCTCCCCGAAGAACTAGAAGATCTGATTTTGTCAAAAGATGCCAAAGTTAACGAGTATTTACAGCGGTGTTCCAGAGTCTGGCTTGTGATCGTTGCCGATGGGCAACATATTTCATCTACTGCAGAACTTCCAGGTGAGATACGGCAACATCAAATTCAATCGCAGTTTGAGCGTATTCTTTTCTATGATCGCTTGAACCACCGAGTTTTTGCGCTAGCATCAGACTGAGTGACGGCTGCTACAGACGCCGGGCGGTGGACAGCCTACAATCGAGACAAGAGGAGATGAAACGAACTGATTTTGAT
>JASFTJ010000057.1:0-8899 GCA_050053615.1 Anaerolineae bacterium
GGGGATTCGGCGGGGGTGTCTTGGGCTCCGGCTGTGCGACGGGCGCTGGAACGAGCCCAACGGCGCGATCCAGCCGTCGAGGTCCAAACAGCGGCAGAGTGGGCATTGTCCCGTGTGCCGGTGCCATCGGAGGTGGCCCCTGGCTGGGCTGCTCGATGGGCGCCAATGTTCAGCCGTCTGCAACCGGTGCGTTGGCTGGTGTTGACTCTGTCACTGGCTGGAGCAGTGTGGTTGGCAATGGGTACCAAGTCCCTGGTCTCTGTGCCAATGCGGTTGCGATTGCGGCATCGCTAGGCTTCCCGCACTGGGTCGATAGAGCTTGCGCCGGTCCAGTGCGGGCACCAGAACTGGGTTCGAAGGAGGTGGGGCTATGATAAAAATGATTCCTTACGCACAGCACAATATCGTCCTTGGCATCGTCAAACCGGGACGACTGCACTGGGTTGGGCCGTGGCTATCCAGGCTGACCTTCGGATGGCAGGATCTGAAGCACGAAATGCGACCGCTCAAGATACGCTGGGGATGGGCGCTGCTCCTGGCCATTGTCCTGGTCCTTGCGATGGGGGAATGTGGGCCTGCGGTATCCGCCATCGCTGTGCTACCGTAACAGAGGGTGGGCCATGAGTCGGGTCGTTGGATTCCTAAAGAGCCAGCCCAGGATGCGCACGCATATTGCTCCTGGGCTTCCTCTTTCGCATTCCTTAGAGTTCTCTGAACAAGGAGGATAGGAGTATGCACAAGCGAGTCCTGTTGCCGTTGGATGGTTCGACGCTGGCCGAGCAGGCGCTGCCGCACGCTGTCGAACAGGCCGAGCGTTTCCGCTCGGAGCTAGTCCTGCTGCGCGCCATCGGCCCCTCACTGCCAGGCAGTGGCCTATCACCTATGGAGCTTGGGTGGGTACAGGAACAGGCCGGCGAATGGGCGCGCGACTACCTGGAAAGCATTGCTACCCAGGTTCGGACACAAGGCGTCCCGGTCAAGGTGATCATCGTCCAGGATCCTCCCCACAAAGCCATCACCCAATTTGCCAAGACGAACGGGGTAGATCTGATTGTACTCTGTTCGCGGGGACAGTCAGGGCCAAGCCGCTGGCTAATGGGTAGTGTGGCCGACCGTGTGGTTCGCGGAGCTACTACGCCGGTGCTGTTGGTGCGGGGCATCGGAGCAAAAGCGTGACGACGGAGTAGCGCGGGATTGGAAGTGAAAAAATGACTGCCCTGAAAAGACCTTTTTCAGTGGAGCCAAAAAAAATCAACTTGAAACAATTGTACGGAGGTGTCAGATGTACAGAAAAATCTCTTTGGTCAGCCTGATCGTTCTGCTGCTGACCAGCAGTGTGGTCTCAGCCCAGGGTCCCTTGCCTCAGCACTCGAGCCCCAGCTGGCAGGCGTCCTATTGGAACAACACTGCTCTCTCCGGGGCAGCGGTGTTACAGCGCAGCGAGCTCAACCTTGACTACAATTGGGGAACGGGCTCGCCCCACCCGGCGGTCCAAGCGGATGGCTTTTCGGCCCGTTGGACCCGCTACCTGGACCTAGCCGCCGGCACCTATCGGTTCACGGCAACCAGCGACGATGGGTTGCGGGTCTATGTCGATGGCAGCTTGCTCATCAACGAGTGGTACGACCATCCGGCCAAGACAGTCTCAGCCGACAAGGCCCTGAGCGCTGGGCACCACCTGGTCGTCGTCGAGTTCTACGAAAATATGGGTGACGCCGTGGCCCGGCTGTCGTGGGCGCCGGTGACGACCATCACCAACTGGCGGGGGGAATACTTTAACAACAAGACCCTTGGCGGCGCGCCGGCCTTGGTCCGCAACGACGGCCAGATCAACTTTAGGTGGGGCAGCGGCTCGCCGGCCCCAGGCACCATCGGCCGAGACAGCTTCTCGGTGCGTTGGACGCGAAACCTGAGCCTGGCAGCGGGCAACTACCGTTTCAGCATGACCGTCGACGACGGTGGCCGCCTGTGGGTCAACGGGCACCTGCTGATCGACGCCTGGAAGGACCAAGCGCCCCGGACCTACACGGGCGACATCTACCTGCCAGGCGGCGGCGTGCCGGTCAAAATGGAGTACTATGAGAACAGCGGTGGAGCCACGGCTCAATTATCCTGGGCCAAAGCCGATGGTTCACCTGGTCCTGGTCCGGGCGCGGTGATCATCGACAACGGAGCGAAGGGCTTTGTCAAGGGCGGCGCCTCGAGCGCCTGGCGCAGCGAGCCAGAGGGCTATGCTGGCGATCTGCTTTGGACCAAGAACAACGACCGGGTCCGGTCCAACTACAACTGGGCGCGCTGGTATCCTGGTCTGAAGGCTGGCCGCTACGAGGTATTCGTCTACATCCCAAACAACTTTTCGACGACGGCCAAAGCCAGATACTGGATCTCGCACCGCGACGGCCTGACCCTACGCATCGTGAACCAATCGGCCTACAGCAACCAGTGGGTCTCGCTGGGCACCTACCGCTTCCGAGGTAACAATACCGACTATGTCTCGCTGGCCGACGTGACCTACGAACCCTACTTGTCGCGCCTGATTGCTTTTGATGCGGTCAAGTGGGTATCTCGTTGATGAGATAGAACTTTTTGCCTCCTTCCAGCGTCTATATATTTGAACATCGATCTAGAGAAGGAGGCGTACGACCATGAGGAAGAACCTACTAATCATCGGGGGCATTGCTGCAGGTCTTGTGCTGGCGTGCGTCGTCGGCATCATGCTCTATGCGCTGGTGGGACGTTCTGGGGTTGATGAGACTGCGTTGGGGTTCCCTGATCTTGGGTCCCCGGGCGCCGCTCCCGAGCCAGAAGTGGTCGTCGAAAAGCTCGTCGAAGCGCCGCCCACTGAACCCGGCGCCTACGACACATCCGGCCTCGCCTATGCGGCCGAGCGGCTGATCATCCGCAGCGGCAACATTTCGATGGTCGTCAAAGATACGCGCGCCGCGTTGGCGACCATCGAAGGGATCGTCGAGGGTATGGCTGGCGAGGGCGCCTTTGTGGTCTCTGCCGACGAGCACGGCGGTGCGGAAGGGAGCCAGCCCTACATCACGATCAGCATCCGCGTCCCGGCATCTCGCTTTGACGAGACCATGGATCATCTGGCGGACTTGGCGGTGAGCGTGACCAGCCGCAGCGAGTCGGCCCAGGATGTCACCGAGGAATATGTCGATCTGGAAGCCCGGCAGGAGAGCTTGGAGACGGCTCGCCAGCGCCTGCTGGAGATCATGCAGGATGCGCGGAGCACCAAGGATCTCTTGGAAGCTGAGCAGCAGCTCACCCAGCGCGAGGCCGAGATCGAGTCGCTCAAGGGCCGGATGCAGTACCTGGAGCAGTCGGCGCGACTGTCCAGCATCTGGATCGAGCTGCAACCCTATCTGCTCAGCCAACCGGTGGGCGACCAGTGGCGCCCGGCCGAGACGGCCCGCCGCGCCGTGGAAACGCTGTTGGAAGGCCTGAAGGGTTTTGGCGATTTCCTGATCTTTTTCGCCATCGCCATCCTGCCTTGGTTGGCGGCCATCGGGCTGGTGATTTTTCTGATCGTGCGCCTAGTTCGCTGGCGGGCGCGGCGAACGCGGGCGCGCCAGTCGGGGCCAACAGACGCCTGACCGGTCGAGCGGGGATCGCCAGGCCCCATGGGCAGCCAGCCGTGATGAGCAAACGTGATCCTCCATGTTGGCAGGCTAGTCGCTGCTGGCCGCCGCCGAGTGGGCGCTTGTCTCCCTGCAGGGCACGGTTGGTGTATTCTCACTTGACAGCGCCTGCGGTCTGCGTTCCGGTTGGAGGCTGTGCCCCTGAGCACAAACCGGTGGCACGGCCTGTCCTGCTACGCTCCCCGGGACGCCGGCCTGTTCCGTGCGGCCAGGCACAGGGGACGGCGGCGAAGCGGGGGAGCCGTCTCTGCTCATGGATAGACTCGGAGAAGCCGCATGACAGAGGCATTTGACGATCTGGCAACACGCACCGACTCAGACGAGCACGGCCTTCCACCGGATTTCTCTGACGAAGCATGGCCCACGCCCTCGGACCCTGACCTCGTGGACGGGGCGCGATGGCGAAAAGCTATAAGGGGCTTGGCCCCGGCAGGCGTATTCCTACCTCTCGCCATCCTGCTCTGGCTAGTCTATCTGTTGGCACCAGGGTGGTTTGGCCGGGCAGAGCCGGCCATTCAGATCACGCTGACCCGGGCAGCTTCGACCGTGATTCCGGCTACGCCCACTACCCCCATCCCAGAGTACACGCCGCCACCCCTGGACGAGTTTGACGATCTCTTGGTCGAGGCCGAGGCGTTAACCTGGCGCAGCGAGTTTGACCAAGCCATCGAGATCTACCAAGATCTGGCCCGGCGTTGGCCCAACGACGCCCATCCAGAGATCGGCTGGGCCAGGGCGTTGCTTCTGGACAGCCTGCCAGACCAGGCTTTGATCCACGCGCAACAAGCTCTGGTCATAGAGCCTGACAACGTCGAAGCGATGACGGTGTTGGCTTGCGCCTACGTCGATCTGGGCGACAAAGCGCGGGGCCTGAGCACGGCCCAACTGGCAGTCCAGCTCGACGCCGATGAGGCAGAGGCCCACGCCGTTCTGGCCTCTGCCTATCTTCTCAATGGGCAACCCGCCGCCGCTGTGGAAGAAGCCAACCTGGCCCTGACCCAGAATGGTAGGAGCGCCGAGGCGCACCGGGTCCGAGGCAAGCTGTACGAGACAATAGACCATGATCTGGGGAGAGCGATCCGCGAGTTTCGGCTGGCCGCCGACCTTCAGCCCCGACTCTGGTTGCGACACTATGATCTGGGCTTGGCGCTACTCAAGACTGAGGACTATGACGCGGCGATTGTGGCCTTGACAGAGGCTTGGGTACTGAGACGTACACTGGTGACCTACGGCGCACTCGGCCACGCCTACTACCGTCTGGGCCAGTACGATCGGGCCGCATCGTACCTGGAACAATCGCTTACCGCAGGGGCCTGGAATGTGGATACCTATGCCCTGCTGGCATCCATCAATGCCCAACGGGGTCGTTGTAGCGATGTCGCAGCCTACGCCAGACAAGCCCTCGCCCAGGACCCCAACAGTCCCCTGGCGCTAGAGGCAAGGGATCTCTGCCAGGAAAGCGCCTCGGAGCACGCTACCACGCCGCCTGTTCCGTCCACCATCCAGGTCCAGGCCGAGGCGCCTCCTCCGCGTGAACTTGACGGCCAACTTGCCTTTCCGGTTTGGAATGTGGAGACAGGTCAGTACGACACCTACGTGGCCAAGGTGGATGGCAGCGAGCGCAGACTCGTCGTCGAGGGGATGCACCAGCCAGCCTTCAGCCCCGATGGCCGATGGCTGGCCGTGAACGGCGAGCGTCACGAGCGCCTGAACCTCTTTATTGTGCAACCGGATGGCAGGGGACTGCGCGAGATCACGGAACACGTCGAAGATGGCCTGCCCTGCTGGTCGTCGGCACTGCTCCAGGAAAGCGCAGGTGAGCAGAGGCTGGCCTTTAGCTCCACACGTCACGGCGATAAGCAGTCCCGCGTCTACATCTTGGACCGAGTGCCATTGGAGGGGAAAAAAGTGCAAGCTCGCGCTCTAAACTCCGGGCCGGACGATGTGCGGGGGGAATACCCTGCCTGGGCAGCGGGTGCGGGCCAAGCCTACATCGTCTACTCCGGGTGCTACTATGATGGCGTGTCAGCCCAATGCGGCCTGATGCTCATGTCGGCCGAACCGGGACCGCAGACTCTACGGCCGTTAACCGCTCATCCCGAGGACACGGCTCCGGCTGCCCATGGCATCCAGATCGCCTTCATGTCCAACCGCGATGGAAACTGGGAGATCTATTTGGTCAACAGCGACGGCTCAGAGCTCAAACGCTTGACCCACAGCCCATCCAACGATGGCCTGCCCACCTGGTCGCCCGATGGCGAAACGCTGGCCTTTGTCTCGGACGAAGGCGGAACCTGGGCGGTCTGGACGATTAGCCTCAATGGTTCCGACCGCCGGAAGCTGTTTGATATTGGAGGTTCAGGTCTGATCTCTGACTGGCAGCACGAGCGGATCAGTTGGGGGCCAGAGTTTTAGCAGCGCAGGTGCTAGGGCACATTGGCGATCAGGCGGTTATTGCCAGTTTCTCCAGTAATAGAGTTCCTTGCGGGGAATGAGCCTTGTGGCAGGCCTCTTGCTCCTGCTTCTTCGCTGCGCCCTCTCCCCATGGTCCCCCTGTGCCTGGACGCACGGGAAAGGCCGGCATCCCGGGATCGGGAAAGGGGAAAAAGATACCTAGACGCCTCTGGTCGGTGATTGACAAAACTCGACCGGAAGGAAGCCAGAATGGGACACGGATTCATGCGAATACTCGAGTATTGTTGTCCGCGAAATCCGTACCATGGCCGCTCGCGCACCCACGATGCTGGCAACCAAGCGACGAGTTGACGGGTTCTGTCGCGGATACTGAACGAGGGCGATTTGCGAGGCGGGCAATAGTATGGTATAATCGCCTTCAGTTGAATCAATACTTGGCGGTTTGGTACACGCGGGTGTGACGCAGTGGTAGCGTATCTGCTTCCCAAGCAGACTGTCAGGGGTTCGAATCCCCTCACCCGCTCTCGGTGGCATTTGCTACCCTACAGAACTCTAGTTCTGCCCATGCTTGCAAGGTTTGGTGCGGAAAAGTAAGGCGGTTTGGTAAATCGCTCCCGGATACAATCCGCATAAGAGTCGCGCCCCATTTGCTTGTATGGGGTGGCAAATTGGTGACAAGGGCTCCTGACAAGGGAGCCCTTTTTTGGTAAGCTAGTCCCGGCTACAAACGTAATCATACCTGGAGAACACGAATGGAAGAAACGCACTCGTTTTTCCCTTTGCTCATCGTCGTCGTCCTGGCTTTTGCCGTGCCCTTGATCCTGACCCGCTTTCGGCGCCTGCGCCTCCCGGTTGTCGTGGGCGAGATCCTGGCCGGCATCCTCGTCGGCGACAGCGGCCTGGGGCTGGTAGAGCACAATCCGATGCTGGAGATCCTGGCCCTGCTGGGCTTTGCCTACCTGATGTTCCTGTCCGGACTGGAGGTGGACTTTGACGCCGTGCTGCCCCGGCCCGGCGCGTGGCGCGGCTCCTGGCGGGATCGGATCAGCAATCCACTGGGTCTGGGCGTACTGATTTTTGCCCTGACCCTGGCCCTGGCCGTTGGGGCAGGTTTGAGCTTGCACAGTCTGGACGCCGCCGACGATCCTTGGATCATGGCCCTGATCCTGGCTACGACCTCGCTGGGCGTGGTGGTGCCGGTCCTCAAAGAGCGCGACCTGCTGGATAAGGACTATGGTCAGTCGCTGCTGGTCGCCGCCGTCATTGCCGATTTTGTGACGATGCTGTTGGTCAGCGTCTATGTCGTGCTGAACACCCGCGGCCTTTCGCCCGAAGTGCTGCTCGTCCTGCTGCTCTTTGGGGTTTTTGGCACAGCGTACCGCATGGCCCGACTCGCCCGGGCGCGGTTCCCCGGCCTTGATGTCCTCAATCGATTTTCGCAGGCCACGGCCCAGATCGACGTGCGCGGCGCCTTTGCTATCGGTCTGGCCTTTATCGCCTTGGCCCAGGGCTTGGGCGTGGAGATGATCTTGGGCGCGTTTCTAGGCGGCGCCCTCATCTCGCTGCTGGCCGACCGGGGGGCATCGGACCTGCACCACAAGCTGGATGTTTTCGGCTATGCCTTTTTTATCCCTATCTTTTTCATCATGGTCGGCGTGCGGTTCGACCTGGCTGCGGTGCTCGGCTCGCCGCAGACGTTGCTGTTGGTGCCGCTACTGCTGATCCTGGCCTACGTGGTCAAGCTCGCTGCCGCCAGCCTGTTCCGCATCAACCACTCCTGGCGGGGAACGCTGGCCGGCGGTGTTTTGCTTTCTTCCCACCTGAGCTTGGAGATCGCCGTGGCGGCCATCGGTCTGGAGCTGGGTGTCATCGACCAGGCGACCAACTCGGCCATTATTCTGATGGCCATTGTAACCTGCACCATCTCACCTCTGATCTTTAACCGCATTGCGCCTGCTGTGACGGCAGCCCATCGCAAATTTGTGATCGTCGGCGCGGGCCGCTCGGCGCGGCTGCTGGCCCGGCGCATCCTGGGCCACGGCGAGGAGGTCGTTCTCGTAGATCAAGATCCCAAGCGCATCGCCGCGGCCAAAGAGATGGACCTGCCCCTCTTCGAAGCCGATCCGGCCGATCCCATGACCTGGGAAGCGCTGGAGCCGGAGAATATCCGCGCCGTGGCTGTGCTCTTGCCCGAGGATGAGGAGAACTTGAGGGTGAGCCGCCTGCTGCGAGGCGAGGTGTGTATGCAGCGCGTCGTGTCTCGCGTCCACGACGCCACGCAGGCCCGTCCCTTTGGCGAGCTGGGTGTGCAGTTCATTAACCCCAGTCTTTCGCCGGTGGTGGAGCTGGAGTACCTGATGCTCTTCCCCAGCGTCTCGTCGTTGATGACCGATCTGGAGGACGAGCCGCATATGCGCATTGCCGAGATCCGCTTGCGCTGCACCGACCTGACCGATCGTCCGCTACGCGAGATCGAGTTGCCAGAGGGGGCGATGATCGTCCTTATCCGGCGGAACGGCGATGTTATCTATCCTCGCGGCCACACGCAGCTACAGATCGGCGACCGACTGACGCTGATGGGCTCGTTGGAAGCAGTGCGGGAGCTGGCGCACCGCTGTGAGTGAGGCTACGGCGACTGGGGTTGCCGCTGGGCAAAAGAGGGAGGAGTGCGGTACAATCTGACTGTCAAGTTTTTGTCTAGGTAGCAACGTAAAGTCATGGTCTGTGAACAGAGGTGAACCCCAGTTTTCGACGTCACATCGTTTTTCCAGCCCTTCGACGAAGGTAAAACTATGAGAAGGAGGGAGGGCTGAGGTTTTCCACGATGGGTTCCA
>JASFTJ010000058.1:0-8879 GCA_050053615.1 Anaerolineae bacterium
CAACCGGTTGAGCTACACGCCTGGTTCCCCACGGGGCGGACCACGCAGATGCTGTTCCCCATCACCGGCCGCCACTCTGAGCTGTCTGCGGTATTGCTCGGAGACGAAGGTCAGTATCGGGCCGGTGCGCCAATACTGAACGACATGGAGCCCATCCGAGAGACCGTACAGTCTTTGGGATTCTACTGATTGTCATTATCGACTGCCCTTTTTCAGGGCAGTCGAGAGAAAACGGGTACCGTACGTTACGTTGTGTGCGCACACACAACGTACACTCCCTGTCTCCCGCTGAAAAGACCTTTTTTAGCGGAGCCATTATCCGGATCTTGCCTACGGCGTCGGTGCGATTGTCACGGGGATGGTGATGGTCAGCGTCGGTGTGATCGGTGGCAGCGTGAGGGTCGGCGGCACGATGGTTGGCTCCTCGGTCGGGGTGGGCGTCGCGCTGGGTAGCGGTGTGGCTGTCGGAGACAAGGTGGGTGGCGGTGCGGTCGGAGACCGAGTGGGCGTCGCGGTCAGCGTTGGCGTGAAGGTGGGTGTCGCACTCGGAGCAGGCGTTGGTGTCAGTGTCGGTGTGGGCGTCGGATTCTGAACCATGACCCACGTTTGCGCTTCGACGCCGTTGCCTGCGCTGTCGTAAACGACTACACGCACGGTATAATCGCGGTCGTCCAGCCCTCGCACGTCCCACACGGCCAGCAACCCCCCGTCCACCGGTGAATAGACCGGCCCCGCTACGTGCCCCCAGCCGATGGGCCCCCGACCCTCTCCGTATTCGACCACGTAATGGTCAAAGTCGGGCATGTTGGCCCGGCCCACCACATAGACCTCTTCGGCCACTGTCTCTCCAGCGAAGGGCTGGAGAATGGCCACTTGCGCCGGCCCGGTGTGGACCGGGCAGAACTCGGTCGGCGGCTGGGGGATGTTGTGCGCCTGTGCCCATTCTTGGCCCTCTTTGCCGGGCAACACGTAGAAGTAGCGCTCCTCAACAATGTCTGCCGGGCAGTATTCGGTCGCCCGCGAGCTGGTGCTGGTGTCAATGCGCACGAACTGGTGAAAGTCGTACTCCGGCCCCAGCGGCCCCTGGCCCGTAGCAAAGATCTCGACGCGACGGCGGTCGGGTGGGCAGGCGTCGCTGGGCAGCGAGCCGGCGTCAGCACTGATCTCGATCTCTTCGATGCTCTCTGGACGGGGGAACTGGCTCTTGGGCGCGTTTGCCAGCGCTCTCTCCATAAAGTTGTGCCAGATCGGGCCAGCCCCTCGCGAACCGCTCACATTCTTCATTGGCGAATTGTCGGCATTTCCGACCCAGACACCGGCCACCAGGTCGGGCGTATAACCGAGGGTCCACGCATCGCGCCAGTCATCTGTCGTCCCGGTCTTGGCCGCGGCCGGCCGCGACAGCTTGAGCGGGTTATCCCGCCCAAAGGCGGGCGCACGGGCGTTGTTATCAGATAGGATGTCGTTAATGAGATAGGCGTGCTGTGGGCTGATGACGTAGGAATGTTCACCCGATGACAATCGGTGCTCCTCGATAGTGTTCCCGGCCGGATCCTCGATACGCAGGATGGAAATCGGCGGCGCACGCCGTCCTCCGTTCGCAAAGACGGCGTAGGCGCCCGTCATCTCCAGAAGCGTCACGTCGCCGCCACCCAGGGTCAGGCTCAGCCCGTAGTCGGGCCGGCTGAGCGAAGCGATGCCCAGGCGGTGCGCCGTGTCGAGCATGGCCGGCAGGCCCACGAAATCCAGGGTCTTGACCGCCGGGATGTTGAGCGACCGGGCCAGGGCTTGGCGCACCAGCACCGGTCCGTGCTCCTTGCCGTCATAGTTCCGGGGCACGTAGGGTCGGCCCAACGCATCCTTGAACTCGGTGGTCACGTCCCAGATGAGGGTGGATGGCGTCCAGCCCTTCTCAAAGGCTGTCACGTAGGTGACCGGCTTGATCGACGAGCCGGGCTGCCGCAGCCGCAGTGCGACGTTCACCTGTCCGTCGATATCTGGGTTGTCAAAGTCAGCGCTGCCCAGCATGGCTACGATTTCGCCGGTGCTGGGCTTCATCGCCACTAGGGCGCCATTGGTGGCGCGCCGATCGTTCAGGGTTGCCAGGTGGGCTTGGACCTCCTGCTGGGCGATGGCCTGCAGGTCCGAGTCGAGGGTAGTGTACACGCGCAGCCCGCTGCGATAGAGCACGTCGGCTCCGTACTTTTGCTCCAACTGCTGCTGGACCCAGGTGACAAAATGCGGCGCTTCCACATCGAGGCGCCGGGGCTGGAGATTCAGAGGTTCGGCCTGGGCTGCTTCGGCTTGGGCTCGGGTAATGTAGCCGGCCTGGACCATCAGGTCGAGGACCACAGCCTGGCGGCGTTGGGCGCGTTCCAGATCGGCGTATGGATCCCAATAGGCTGGCGCCTGGGGCAGCCCGGCCAGCAGCGCTGCTTCGGCCAGGGTCAGTTCGCTGGGCTCTTTGCCGAAATACGACTCGGCTGCCGCCCCGATGCCATAGGCCAAATTGCCATAGTTGATCTCGTTGAGGTACATTTCGAGGATGTCTCGCTTGGGATAGCGGCGGCTGATCTCCGAAGCCAGGACGACTTCACGTATCTTGCGCCGCAGGCTTTGCTCGTAGCGCTCCTCCGGCGACAGGAGCACTAGACGGGCCAGTTGTTGGGGGATGGAGCTGAACCCGGAGACGATCCTCCGTTCCTGGACATTGTACCACACAGCGCGGGCCACGGCGATGGGGTCCACGCCGGGGTGCTGCCAGAAGCGTT
Source organism: Anaerolineae bacterium (assembly GCA_050053615.1). GTDB lineage: Bacteria > Chloroflexota > Anaerolineae > JAAYZQ01 > JAAYZQ01 > JASFTJ01. Next base: position 2,772 of record JASFTJ010000058.1, read on the forward strand.
CGTCCTCGGTGGCGACGGTGGCGTTGATCAGGTGCGGCGAAATCTGCTCATAGGGCACGAGGGTGCGCCGGCCTCCGCTCGGATCAAAGATCTCGTAGAGTAGATGGCCGTTCCGATCATAGATGTGGGTGCTGACAAAGGTGGCTGATCGGCTCTGTAGTTCCTCGGGCAACGGCAGACCGGCGGCGATGGCCGCGTAGGCGGCGACCAGGCCGCACACGCCCACGAAGAATAGCAGAACGACGGCCAGGACCGAAATGACAAAGACCGAGACAGAACTGGGCCTTTCCTGCCGGCGATCGCGGCTTTGAGGTGGCCGTGGCGGCGGAGGCGGCGGCACATAGTAGCCGTGCGGCGGTTGGTGGCTGGACGGATGGGAACGCCGCTGGACTGGCTGTCTCGGCGGCAACGAACCCCGGTTCGACTGGGGCGATGGTGTCTGCGCGTGACGAGGATCAGGACGGTGTCCCCTCCCCTCCCTGGATGGAGCTCTTCCCCCTCGTGCAACTCCATCAGTTCTTCGCCGGGATCGATCCCCAGACGGCGGTTGCCTGCTGTTCTGTCGGGTCATACCCTCTCCCACTGATTGATCCAAATCGTTCATTAGACGCACAAATGTCCCCCAGGGTTCCCCGTTCGTAACCGTTCACCCCCTCTCTCGAGGGAGGGGTGAACGGTTACCCCTACCAACCCATTTGGCGTGTTGACCGCCCCCATCAAATTGAGCTAGGTCTTGCTTTGTGCTATAATGGCGCGGCGATCATTGATCATTCTGTTGCGGAGGCGAACTATGGTTAGTCAAGATTTGCTGGACATCCTGCGTTGTCCTGCCTGCGTTAGCGGGCCGACGCGCAAGCCAGGCGATGATCCGGGCCAACTGGAGTTGCTCAACGGCGTATGGCTGGTCTGCCAAGAGTCCGATTGCGGCCGCAAGTACCCCATCATCGACGATATTCCCCGGATGCTCATCGAGATCGGAGACAAGTACGTAAACACACCGGTAGAGGAGTTGGGGGAGCCGAAGGAGTAAAGAGGCTTGCGTGTTGTTTGTTCCGTCACGCCATACGTATTACGCGCCTGACTTGCGGCGTGCAACCTTCACCAGTGGGGTGTCGCGCCGGATCTCAAAGCGATCCAGGTCGCGGGGCACTGTGGTGTTGGGAAAGATCGGCCTCGCTTCTTCGAGGATTTCACGTTCGGTGTAGCGGCGCGAGATGTGATGAAGGAGCAAGTGCCGCACACCCGATGCCGCGGCCAGCTCTGCTGCCTGTCGGGCCGTCAGATGGCCGAATTCGCGGGCCACATCGGCTTCCGCTTCGGTGTAGGTCGACTCGATGACCAGCGCATCGGCGTTCCGGACGGGCTCCACCAGGTTGTCTGTGCGGGATGCGTCGCCGACAAAGACGAATTTGGTGCCGGTGCGGGACGGACCCAGTACGTCATCCGGGTGGATGATACGGCCATCGGCCAGCTCGACGGATTGGCCCCGCACCAAGCGTGCGCGTTCCGGGCCGGCAGGTACACAAAGTGCCTCGGCCTTTTTCACCAGGAAGGGCCGTCGGGCTTTTTCCTGAAAGATAAAGCCAAAATTCCCCGGTCCCCGGTGGGTGACCGGGAAGGCGGTCAGCTGGAACGAGTCATCCTCCATGACGACGCCGGGTTCTAGATCGACCAACTCCAGCCGGATGGGTGGGCGATAGCGGCCAAAGACGACCTGCATGAGTGCTTCGACCCGCTCCAGGGCCCATTTGCCCCCATAGATTTGCAGGCGATCGATGATTTCCCAGCGGGAAAAGGTGGAAGCCAGCCCCCCGAGCCCCAGGATATGGTCCAGGTGGCCATGGGTCAGCAGGATCTTGTCCAGTCGGCGAAAGCCGAGTCCGCTGCGGAGCAATTGGCGCTGGGTGCCCTCACCGCAGTCCAAAAGTAAGCGGTACTCCTTGTGTAGAACGATGGCAGCCGGCAACCCGCGCCATATAGAGGGCGCGGAGGCTGAGGTGCCGAGAAAGATGACTTCGAACATGGGGGCAATTGTAGCACAAAAAGGAAGCTTGTCCAAGTTTGAACCGGGTTGACCCCACCCCACGCCTGTGCTATAATGCCAAAGTTGGATTCAAATGCCCTGTGTCAATAACTTGGACGTTGACAACAGACTTCCGAAGTCTGATTTCTACGTTTTGTTCAAAGTCCATATCTGGCGAGTACCCTCGCATCCTGAACGAGGAGAACGAATGGTGCAACACCTGTGGTCGCCTTGGCGGCTCGAATACATAACGGCATCCCAAACGGACGGCTGTATCTTTTGCCATGCCATCGAGAGCGCCGACGACCGGGAGAACTTGGTGCTGTTTCGGGGGGAGCGGGCGTTTCTCATTCTGAACCGGTATCCGTACAACAATGGCCATTTTATGGTAGCGCCCTACGCCCACGTCGGTACTCTGGAAGACCTCGACGCGCCGATCCTGACCGAGATGATGCTTCTCCTCAATCGGGGGCTGGCGGCGCTGCGGACGACGATGCATCCTGATGGCTTTAACGTCGGCGCTAATTTGGGCCGTGTGGCCGGGGCGGGCGTTGCGGATCATGTGCACATCCATGCTGTGCCGCGCTGGTCGGGCGATACCAACTTTATGCCCGTTATCGGCGAGATGCGCGTCGTGCCACAGACGTGGCTGCAGACATACGATCAGTTGCAGCCGGTGCTGAACAAGAGCGACGAATGCGCGGAATAGGCGGATCAAAGCATCTAGATCCCGCCGAGTCCGGATGCACGCCTAGCCTTTGCGGGATTCCCGGTCCAGTGCTTTTCCAGGCTTCTACGTCGGCCACGAGAGTGTCCGGTAGATAGAAGACAACCCCTGGCGCGGTTAATTCGTTAGGAAAGGTATGCCTGCTTCCGTCGCCCGGTCCAACTGTGTGGCGATGTCGCCCTCGACCCGTTCCACCCGCACACCAGCCTGCCGCAGATCCTGCTCGACCTCAGCACCTACCAGATGCGCCCCGCCGATGAGGATCACGTGCTCCGCCTGAGCTGCCTCCTCGGGGTCAAAGGTCACCACCGCGCCGAAACGGGCCACGTAGCGGGTCAGCGCCAAAAAGTTGCCCCGGTGAACCATCAACTGGCCCAGGAGCAACACATGGGGCGGTTTCTCTGATGGCTCCACCGGCACGACCATGTCAGCTGGCGCAAAGGCCACCGCCGCCGAGGCGTTCCCATCCAGCCAAAGATCGACCGAGAGATCCAGCCCTTCGACGCTGAGATTGTACTCTCCAGCCCTCACTGGTCCCAGTTCACAAGAGTCTGGTCCATACTCGGGGCGCGAACCGACCACCGCCGTTCGGGCCGCCTGTTTGGAGGTGGGGTCAAGGGGCGACAGGCGCACTATCGCGTTCTCCTGTCCTTCTACAGAGCAGCGTACCCAAGACGCCGCTCTGTCGCTCGCTTCGACAACTGAGTAGTTGGTAACTCGCCAGGTCCCTGCCGAGGCAGTGGGCACAGTGCTTTCATTGTTACTCATCACGCACCTCCTGCTATTGCAAGAAGGGTTTGTCAGGGATGGACTGCCCCTCGCGAAGAACGGCTTCAAAGAATTGCCCCAGGGGGCTCGAGCTTGCTCAAGGAACATTGACCCACTTCAGAAGATGTGCGCCACTTGAGCTTTCGGGGAGCCAAGCCCCTGCTCTAGAGATTATAATTCATTTCGCGCGCTTTGTCCATCGTCAGCGAACGGTGTTGTGCCGGGCAAGCCATTTGCATAAAATAGCCGCTTGTGATAGAATGGCAGGTGTCAAATGGAGATTGTTGAGCGGATTCTAGCGGCACCATTGGATGGACGAACAACCCTCTGAGAGACCTGAACCTCATTCTAGGAACACAGCTCCACTGAATAAAGTCGTTTCGGCGGAGACGAGGGGGGTATGTTGTGCGCTCGTGAAGCGTGTACACAGCATGCTCCTGCTTTTTTTTGCTGTTCCTTTTTCAGGGTTGTTGTAGCATGATGGTGGAGACGACCAAGGCAAGCCTTGTGCTGATAGGTATGAGGCCTGCTTTGGTCGTTTTGAATTCGAAAATTAAGGAGTGAACTCTTGAATGTAACGACTGTCATTTTGGCGGCTGGACAGGGAACCCGCATGAAGTCGGACCTGCCCAAGGTGATGCACCCATTGGCCGGTTTGCCGATGGTGCGCTACGTCATGGAGGCCGCCTGCGCGCTGGAGCCGGTGGATCTGGTGGTCGTGGTGGGTCATGGCGCCGAGCTCGTCCGCCGGGCCTTGGGCGATGAGGTGGCCTACGTCACCCAGGCGGAGCAACTGGGCACCGGCCATGCTGTGCAACAAGCCGAACGCGCGGCGGCCGGTCGGGCCGAGATGGTCCTGGTGCTCTACGGCGATACTCCCCTCATCCAACCTGAGACCCTGCAACGTATGGTAGCCCACCATCAAGCGGAGAGGGCAGCGGTGACGCTCCTCAGCTTCCAACCGGACGATCCCACTGGCTATGGACGCATCGTGCGGGAGGCCGTCAAAGGCCGGGCCGGGCGGGTGCTGGCCTTGGTGGAGGAGGAGGAGGCCACGCTGGAGCAGCGGGCGATCCGCGAGGTGAACGGGGGGGTCATGTGCTTCCGTGACGAGTGGCTATGGCCGAACCTGCACCGGGTGAAGCAGCAGCCGGGTGGCGAGTTCTACCTGACCGATCTGGTGGCCATAGCCTGCGACCAGGGGGAGCGGGTCGCTGCCCTGTGCGCCGAGGATCCCATGGAGGTTATCGGCCTGGATAACCGTCTGAAGCTGGCCCAAGCCGAAGCTGAAATGCGGCGGCGCATCAACGAACGGTGGATGCTGTCCGGCGTGATGTTTGTGGATCCGGCGACGACCTACATTGAGGCGGGCGTCGAGATTGGCGGCGACACGACGATTTGGCCCAATACGCTCCTGCAGGGACAGACACGTATTGGTCGGGACTGCACTATCGGACCAGGGGCGGTCATTCGTGATTCGACCATTGGCGACAGGTGCCGGGTAGAGTTGTCGGTGGTAGAGCAGGCCATCATGGAAGAGGGCAGCGACGTGGGGCCATTTGGGCACTTGCGCAAGGGGGCCCACCTGGGTGCAGGGGCGCACATGGGCAACTTTGGCGAGGCCAAGAACTCTTACTTGGGGCCTGGGGCCAAGATGGGTCACTTTAGCTACCTCGGCGACGCTACGGTGGGAGCTGGGGCCAACATCGGCGCAGGGACCATCACCTGCAACTATGATGGGCAGCGGAAGCATCGCACCGAGATCGGCGATAATGCGTTTATCGGCAGTGATACGATGTTAGTTGCTCCTGTCAAGGTGGGGAAGGGCGCCAAGACGGGGGCTGGTTCGGTGGTGACCCGCGATGTGCCGGCGGGCAAGATAGCGTACGGCGTGCCAGCGAAGGTCAAGCCAGCACCCGTTGACGAAGAGTCGGAGGCTCAGTAGCGTGACTCTGTGGGAGATTTTTTTACTGCTAGTGCTGATGGGCCTGAATGCCTTTCTGGCGATGGCCCGGGCAGCCCTCATCAACGTGCGCAAGATCCGATTGCGACAACTCATCGAAGAAGGAGTGGGTCCGGCGCGCACGGCCGAGAGCCTGGCCGAGGATGCCAGGCGCCTGCTGGCGACCACCCAGCTAGGCATGATGCTTACCAGCTTTTTTGGCGGGGCCATTGTTGCCGTTGTCTCTGCTCCGCCGCTGGCGGCCATGTGGCAACCCTGGTTGGGGGAGGCTAGTTATCCCCTTTCGCTCGGTGTGGTGGTCATGCTGGCTGCCTTTGTCATGCTCATCTTTGCCGAGCTGGTGCCCGAGACCCTCGCCTTACAGCATAGTGAGCGTGTGGCTCTCGTGCTAGCCCGTCCATTGGCTGTGATCTCGGTCCTCGCCATGCCGGTGGTTCGTTTTATGGTCTGGCTCAGTAATGTCGTCTCTCGTCTGTTCGGCAAAGGGGAGCCAGGTCGCATGCCCTTTGTCACAGAAGAAGAGATCAAGGTGCTGGTGGATGCTGGTGAGGAGGAGGGGGTTATCCAAGAAGAAGAGAAGGAGATGATCTACTCTATCTTTGAATTGGGTGATACCCTGGTCCGCGA
>JASFTJ010000059.1:0-8834 GCA_050053615.1 Anaerolineae bacterium
CAAAACTGACCAGGAAGGCCATAAAGAGCAGCACGCCCAGGGGACCGAACAGCGCCCGCCACAGCTCCCGGACCTGGGCCGTAGGTTTGACGCGGACCGCCGTCCCGCGCCGGGCCTCGGGCGCCAGCGACTCGGGCAGAAAGAGCATGACCAGCAGCAACGTCAGCAAGCAGACAGCGGCGGTGAGAAAGAAGGGCGTGGACAGCGATGTGCTTCCCAGCAAGCCGCCCAGCGCTGGGCCGAGGACCATGCCCAGGCCCGTCGCCGCCCCCAGCGCGCCCATCCCGCCGCCCCGCTCCTCCTCCGAGGTGCTGTCGCTGACGTAGGCCATGGTCGTCGGCATCGTCGCCGCCGAGAGCAGCGCGCCCACGCCGCGGGCGACAAAGAGCATCCACAGCTCGGTGGATAATCCGAAGAGTAGCATCGAGAGGCCATAGCCCAACAGGCCGACGGCGAGCACCGGCTTGCGCCCGCGCCGGTCGGAGACGCCGCCCCACAGGGGCGAGGCCACGAGCTGGATGAAGGGCGAGATGGCCACCAGCAGGCCCAGCTCGGTGGCGCTGGCGCCCATGCTCTCGATGTAGAAGGGGAAAATCGGCATCACCATCCCAAAGCCGAGCATGACGACGCCCAGGGTCAAGGACAAGACGGCGACGTTCTTGCGGTTGCCGGTTTGCATCATGGGAATGTGTCCTCAGCATGGCTACGTAATGCGTGAAATGTGATGCGTAAGCGTTGCGCGTCACGTCAAGCTGACCGTGCCGGCACTGCCGTCCACGGTGACCGTCTGCCCGCTGCGGATGCGCTGCGTAGCCACGCCCGTGCCCAGCACCGCCGGGATGCCATACTCGCGGGCGACGATGGAGCCGTGCGAGAGCGGACCACCTATGTCGGTGACGACGGCGGCAGCCATGGCAAAGAGCGGCGTCCAGGCCGGGGTGGTGATCTCGGCCACTAGCACGTCGCCGGGCTGCATCTGATGAAAATCCTCGGGGCCGTGCAGGACGCGGGCCGTGGCCGTGACCTGTCCAGGGCTGGCGGCCACGCCCTTGAGGGTGTCGGCGGCTTGCTCCTCGGCGCTGACGGGCATAAAGGCGTCGGTTTTGACGCCCATTACCCGGCCCTTGGGCGGCAACTGGTGGGGCGGCGTCGCCTGCTTTTCGGCGCGCCACACGGCCCTGCGCTCCGCGATGCGCCCCGCCAGATTCTCTGGCGTCTCGCCGCGATCCAGGGCCGCGATCCCGCGCTCGACCTCGGCTCGCTCCAGCCAGTAGACGTCGTCCGGCGCGGCGATGGCCCCTGTTTCGGCCAGGCGGCAGCCCAGTTCACCCAGCAGCCGACGGAGCACCGGGTAACCCAGGCCGATGTCAAAGATGCTGTCCTCGCGCACCTGGGCAAAGGTCTGCGCCCAGCGCAGGGTCCAGCGAAAGAACCGTAGCTTGAGCCGTCCGAGCCAGCCCAGCGCCGCCTGCACCGCTTGCTCGCGCCGTTCGAGCGATTTTCGCTGGCGCTCGTGGGGGTCCGCGCCCCCGCCCCGGATAAAGAGCTTGAGCGTTTCGAGCAGCGGCTGGGGCTCGTCGGCCGGCAGTGGCTTGGCAAAGTCCAGGTCGTAGATGCTGTGGCCGAACTCGGCCAAGTAGGCCCGGAAGCGCTGCTGCCACTGGCGCCAATCCTGGCCGGGCAGCGCCTCGTCGTCGGCCAGTTGCGCGGCCAGTCGGTCCGTCGGCGTTTCCAGCAGGTAGGCCGCCACGTCGCCGCGCTCACGGCACCACCCGGCCAGGTCGTAGAGCGCCTTTTCGGCGCGGATGGGCGTGCTGTCGGCGCCCAGCAGCAGGGTGGCCGCCGGCGGGTCGCCCTCGCGCTTGACCAACTTGTCATACACGGCGGTGAACAGCCCCTCGGTCCCGGCGGCGGTGCCGATGGCATCGACCTGGAGCGCGGTAAGATAGTCGCCCATCGCCGCGGTCAGCTCGCTCGCACCATCCAGCAACTCGGCGGCGGGCAGTGCTTCCGGCGACCGCTCGCGCCAGCGGGCCACAACCCCGGCGTAGCGCGGCCGGGCGACCTCGCGCCAGTGCTGCTCGCCGTTGCGCAGCAGGCGGGGGAGGGCCGGCCCCATGCGGAACAGCACCCACAGCCAATCCCGGCAGCCCAGCTTCACGTGGAGATAGGCATAGTCGTTGATGGTAGTCAGATACTCGTCCAGGGCGGCGGTCCGGCCGCCGATAGTTTCCTGCATCGTGCGCCCCATCGCGGCATTGATTGCCGGTACGCCCAGCGTGGCAAAGAGGGGCGTCAGCGGATCGGGCATGAAATCGGCGATGCTGCCGCGCATGTACGGCCCTTTGGGATCGGGCATGGGCCATTCGGTCGGCGGCTGGATCGCGGGTTCGGGCAGCGCCGTGATGGGCCGGGCCTGGACGATAAAGAGTTCCCCGTCGGCCAGCGCCCACTCGACGTCCACGGGCAGGCCGAACAGATTCTCGATCTGCACGCCCAATCCCACCAGTTTGACAGCCATCTCGTCGCCGAGCACCGGGGCACGGCGCAGCTCGGCCGGGACCGGCTGCTCCTCCGTGCCGCCGTTCACGCGAGCGGTGAGCACCTGCTTGTCGGCGATCTGGCGCTCCAGCACCGCGCCGCTGACCTTGTCCAGCGTCAGCGAGTCAGGCGTCACCAACCCGCCGACGACGGCCTCACCCAGACCCCAGGCGGCGCTGATCACCGCTTGATCGCGACGGCCCGTCACTGGATTGGCAGTGAAAAAGATGCCGGCCGCCTCGGCGGAGACCAGCGCTTGCACGACCACCGCCAAGCTCAAGCCCTGCGGCCCGATGTTCTGCCGCGCGCGGTAGCCGATGGCCCGCGCTGTCCAGAGAGAGGCCCAGCAGCGCTTGACCGCGGCCAGCACCTCGTCGTAGCCCTCGACGTTGAGAAAGGTCTCCTGCTGGCCGGCAAAGCTAGCCTCAGGCAGGTCCTCAGCGGTGGCCGAGGAGCGCACGGCGACGACGGGGTCGCGCCCGGCCAGCGCCGCGTAGGCCAGGGCGATGGCGCTGGCCACGTCGGGCGGCGTCTGTGCGGTGGAGAACAGCTCGCCGATGGTTTCAGATGCTTCCTCCAGCGTGGTCGGTTGGCCTACGTCCACCTGCTCCAGCGCGGCCAGGATGCCGGGTTGTAGGTCGTTCTCGGCCACAAAGCGTTGATAGGCAGCTGTGGTCACGTGGAAGCCGTCGGGCACCGGCAGGCCGGCAGCCACCAGGCGGGCCAGCGAGGCCCCCTTGCCGCCCACGGTCTCTAGCGTGGCCCCCGGATCGGCCAGAGGCAGTACGTACTCGGAAGATTCAAGGATTGTCATCATGTGATTTCGGTCCCTTCAAACCGTGATGCGTGGAAACGTGACCGTCACGCACCACGCACAATTTCTATCGTGCCCTGTCCGCCGTCCACGCGCACTCGATCGCCGCTGCGCAGGCGGGTGGTGGCGCTGCCACAGCCAACCACAGCCGGGATGCCCAGCTCGCGGGCCACGATGGCCGCGTGCGACAGCGGCGCGCCGACGTCGGTGATGACGGCTGCCGCCCGGGGGAAGAGCGGTGTCCAACCGACGTTGGTCGTCACTGCCACCAGGATCTCGCCCGACTGGAGCTGGTCGCCTTGCTCCGGTCCGTCCAGCAGGCGGACCCGCCCCTCGACGCGGCCCGCTGCGCCTGCAAATCCGTGCAGGATGTTCGAGGTGAAGACAGGCGCCGCAGCGGTGGCGTCGTAGATATCGTTGCGCCGATCGGGGTCGGCGGCCCACTCCAAGGGGTCAAAGTAGCCCCGAACGATCATCGGGTAGGGCGGCAGCTCGCGGTAGCGGGCATAGGTCTCTTTGCGGGCCGGGATGTGCCGGGTGGCCGTGTCTGTGCCGGACAGGAGAGCCAGCACCTCGTCGATGGTCAGCAAAAAGATGTCGTCGGCCAGGCCGGTCAGTTCGCCGGCGCGCAGCGCCCACGCGCGCTCGACCCACAGGAAGCGGGTCAGCTCGTCGCGGACGGCTTCGCGCGTGCGGGCCGCCGGGCCGACCTTCTCGATCTCGCAGCGCAGCTTTTGCGCCTTCTCGGGATAGCGCGCCTGTAGCCGCACCCAGGCGGCCTCGAACTCGGCGCGGCGGTGGGCCAGCAGCGCGTCCACGTCCACGGGATTCTCGTTGTACTCGGCCAGTTGCCCGTCGAGCCAGTCAGGGTCCTCGGCGGGGCGCGGGATGGACAGTTCGGCCTCGTGCGGGCCGCGATGGCCGTAAGCGTCCAGGTACTCGGCGCGGCTCATCTTGCCCTGGGCCACCTGGGCCACGCCGACCACCGGCCCCAGGCTGGCCAGCATATCGCTCTCGCTGCTCAGATTGGAAAAGAGGGCGTTGGCGTCAGCCGTGCCGACCAGGTCCGTCAGCTCCTTCTTGAGCTTATTCGTCGCTTCGAGGGGCTGGGTGGCACCGCCCAGGAGCCACACGCCGTCAAACAGCCTGGGCATGATCTGTTCGTGCCAGAAGGCGATCAGGTCAGCTCGGGCTTGTATCCCCTCGATTTGATGGCGCAGCGCCTGGCACCGGGCGCGGTTCGCCGCCAAAAAGCCGGGGATCCCTCTTGCACCCCCCTTTTCCTTGAGGCGCAGATTGATCATGCGTGGCAGGGCCAAGAGCATCCGCCAGCCCGACACGGGGACAGTGGGGATGTCCAAGCCCTCGGGCACGTTGCCCAATAGGTCCCGCATCTGCTCCATGGCGGCCTCTTGGCTCTTGCCCAGCGCCATCAGCATGGAGAGGCTAAAGCTGACGTTGGCATAGTATCGGCCACAGATGTTGCCCGCAAGTTGGTAGCCCGGCAGGGGGCTGATCTCGCTCCAGACCTGCTCGCTGACGGAGTAGGTGAAGGGGTTCATCACGTCGGGTCGGGCCTCGCCAAAGTTGTTGCGCGACCAGAGGAAATCGCCGGCCCGGCTGTCGTTCCAGGTTCCGGTGGCCGGGTCAAAACCGTTTTTCTCAGTCATTTGCTTCCTCCTTGCCCTCCGACCTGATTCGGCGGACGGAAATCAGGGTCAGGTTCAGGTCCCACAGCTTGCAGAGTATGCCGCGCAGGGCCGACTGGTCGGCCACGGAGCCGACGAGGGTCGTGGTGGGCGGCTGCTGGCTGGCCTGTGTGAGCGTGATGGCCAGGCCATTGAACCACTGCTGCCAGTCCTGGTTTAACTCGCCCTGGACCTGAATCTCGTAAATGGACCGTGGATGGTTGTGTGAATGGCTCATGTTCTGTCCCTCTGTCTTGATCCTTGTCTCACTGCTTGCGATGTGAGTGTAGTATAGCCCAAGAGCGGGGGCGTTGTCATCCCCCACCTGGGGGAAAAAGAAATCCCCCACGCGGGGGATTCTGGAGCAGCTTGGCGTCTTGTGGCTGGAATCGTGAGCTGGTCTCCCTGTGGAGTGTTGTCAGCTTGGTGCCCGATTGCCTGGGGCAGTCGATGATAGAGTTACAACACCGAACAGGGAGACTACCAATCGTTAGATCAGGCCCAGTTCCTGGCCGCGCTGGGCAGCGTCCCAACGGCTGTGCACGTTCAGCTTTCCATAGATGCTCTTGCAATGGGAGCGGACCGTGCTCACGGCGATGACCAGCGCGTCGGCGATTTCGGGGTTGGACATGCCGGTCGCCAGCAGCCGCAGCACCTCCAACTCTCGCTCGCTCAAGGGCTCAACCAGATTTGCGATTTCAGAGGGCCTCGGTGAGACATGGCCGGGGAAGGCGCTGAGTAGTTGGTCCGCATAGCGCAGCAAGCGATTCCGCTCCTGGGTGGCCACCTGGCGCGCGGGCTCGCCAAACCAGGACCGAAAATCGGCGAGCAACGATCGCATGGAGTGCCCCTCGTCGAGAAAGATGCGCGCGTAGCCGCCCGGCTCGGCCAGAGAGAGCGCCTCGGCGAGTGCGTCCATCGCTCGCGCGTTATCATCCTTTGCCTGGCAAGCCAGGGCTCGCAGGATCTGAACCTCGATGGTCAGGTCGATGCGGCCCAGATGGTGGGTCTGGTCCAGCAAGGGCTCCAGCAGATCGAGGGCGTCGGCGGCCCGGTCCTGGAGGATGAACAAGCGAGCCAGCACGAGGTGCTGGTATTTTCGCAGGCGAGCTGCGACCAGATCCTGCTCCTCGTCGAGATCGGAGCAGGCCGCTAGGGCATCGCCGGCGATCAGTCCCCGGTCTTGAGCCCAACGCATGGCTCCGGCGAGATCCCCCTGACTGCAAAGAAAATATGCCTGTTGAAGATCGGCGACGAGGTCGTCGATTTCGGTCGCCTCGGACCGCCGGGCGATCTGCCGGGCGGTCTCGACGGCGTCCCGCGCTGCCGCCACATCGCCCTGGGCCAGTCGGGTGCGCATCAGGGGCAGGTAGGCGTCAAAGGCGGCCAGATCACTCCACTGTTTGGCCAGCTCTATGCTCTTGGTCAAATAGACCGCCGCTGCCTCCAGGTTATTCCATTCTCGCTCCAGTTCACCCAGCTCGATCAGCGCTTCGCTGGCGATGGGCAGTTGCTGGCCCCGGGAATCCGTCGCCAGGTGCAGCGCACGCTCCAGTGTCTCCCGGGCCCGATGCAAGCGGCCCTGGCGTGCTTGCAGCTTGGCCTGGTGGCAGAGGGCCATCACCGCGATGAGCGGGTTGCCGATCTCCTGGCCCAGCCTGGCCACCTCTTGGAGATTCTCGGTGCCATCCTGGAGGTCCCCATTGGCCAAACGGGCCAGGCTCAAGATCCAGGTTGCGATACTGCGCATGAACTGGTCGCTCGCGGGCAATTCCTTCAGTGCCTGGTGGCTGAGTTCGGCGGCGCGGTGCACGTCGGCCTGGAAAAGCATGAGGTAGGCGCGGAGCGCGGCCATCCGGCCCGGCATCCCCTCACCGGCCTCCGCCGCGTCTTGGGCGCAGGCGACATCCCGCAAGCGCTGTTCTACGACATCTAGGGTCCGGCCACTTGTCAACAGCGCCCAGGCGTGAAAAAAGCACAGGTTGGGTCGATTGCGCACCTGTTCGTCGGGCAGCTTATCTACCCAGTTGAGAAAGGTGGCGACCTCGCTGCGCATCAAAGTCTCTTCGACGCTCTCCTCGATCAGGGCCGCTGCCCGCTCGAAATCACCCCCAGCCAGAGCATGATCGATAGCCTCGGCCAGCAGCCCTTGCTTCTCGTGCCACGCGCTGGCGCGGCGGTGCAGCGCGGGCACCCGGTCAGGAGCCGTCTGCCGCAGGCGCTTGCGCAACAGATCGGAAAAGAGGCAGTGATACCGATACCAGCGCCGCTCCTCATCCAGGGGGACGATGAATAGATTGGCGGCTTCGAGGTGTTCCAAGATGGACTGGGAATCGGTAGCGTGGTACGATGGTAGCTTGGTGAAGTGATCCTGTCCCAATGGCCCAGTTTCCCAAGCTCCTAATACCGCATCACACAGCGGGCCGGTCAAACGCTCCAGGATCGACGTCGCGAGCAGAAATTCCTGGAGGTCGGGCGGCTGTTGCTCCAGCACTTCTTCGACCAGGTAGTCGAGGACGAAGCGGTGGCTGCCCGTGAAGGCCTGAACGAACTCCGAGCGGGTCGTGGCCCGGCGGCTGTGCCCCCGCAGTGACAGCGCTGCCATCTGCAATCCGGCAATCCAACCCTCAGTGCGGGCTTCCAGGGCGGCCACGTCCTCTGCCGAGAGGTCGAGGCCCATGACACCGTTGACAAAGGCGGCAGCCTCATCCGGTGTGAACCGAAGGTCAGCTTGGCGCAGCTCGGTCAACTGGCCTCGAGCGCGGAGGCGTGACAGCGGCAGGGGCGGGTCGGCACGAGTGCCGATGACCAGACAGAGGTTGCGTGGCAGGTGGTCGAGCAGGAACGTGAGGGCATCGTGAATCGGCTGAGCCGTAATGAGGTGGTAGTCGTCGAGAACGAGGGTAAAGGGGTCTGAGACGGTCGCGATTTCGTTGATCAGGGTCGTCAGGATCGCGTCTACAGGCGGCAGCTGGGGAGCCTGGAACGCACCCAGCGCATCTTCCCTGAGGGTCGCCTCGACTGTCTGCAAAGCAGCAACAAAGTAGCACCAGAACCGCGCTGGATCGTTGTCCCTTTTGTCCAGCGAGAGCCAGGCCACAGTCCCCTTGTCCGCTGATTCACTGGCTCGCTCACTCGCCCATTCGCTCAACAGCGTCGTTTTGCCGAACCCGGCTGGCGCAGAGACCAAGACGAGTCGGCGGGACGGACGCACGCCCTCATCCAGGCGTGCGATGAGGTGGGGGCGCGGTACCAGGCTGGTGCGCAGCTCTGGGATATTCAGTTTTGTGGTCAGCAATGGCCTGATCATAGCTCTTTATGCGGATGAGATCGGTTTTGCAGACATTGTGCGACACAGATCGGCGCCTGCGGGTGATGGCAACCGAGGTGAGCGCGCCGCCGACCGGGATGCCGCACGAGGCCCACCTCGCTACTCGAACGACTTTAGGACGGTGGGCAAAAAGAGGTCCCAACGCAAGATGATTTCTCCTGTACTGACGGGCACTGTGTCTTGAACGGAAACCGAAGCATCCTCAGCCCGGTCCTCGACCAGCGAGTCGGCGTCAGGGTCGAACGTCACCCGCAAGGTGCGGGGGGCTTGAGGGGACAGACCGCCGGTACGCTCGGCTACCACGAAATAGGTCACGGTTGCGGTCGCGGCGATCTGTACCGCGGGATCGGCATCGGAAAAGTCGAGGGTCTGCACGCCATCATTGAGGGAGAGGGTCGTGACCGTCAGGACCCGGGTGTCTGTCGGCTCCCATGTGGCATCCACCGAGGCATAGAGGTAA
>JASFTJ010000060.1:0-8718 GCA_050053615.1 Anaerolineae bacterium
GAAGGGGCGTAACACAGGCATCGTTCGCTCGACGCCGTCCATCCGCTCGAGCTGTTCTCGCTCCAGTGGACGCCCGTTGCCAATGATGCCGATAATGGTGCGCTCTTTTCCTTCTGAGATGTGCGTCCGGCAGCCCAACTGCTCGATGCGGGCCGTAACGTTCACGATCTGGGTCTGGGTCGATCCTTGCTTCATCACAACGATCATGTGCTTACCTCCTGACTGCATGATCTATTCCGGCGCGGCGGTTCGGTCGTGGGGCATCGGCGTCGTCGCGGCTGGGTAGGAACCGAGCAATTTGACGAACGAGGAGCGCCGAAGCAGTCCCATCAGAGCCGCCTCGCAGGCGGGGTCCTGACAGTGTCCCTCGAAATCCACGTAAAAGATGTATTGCCAAGGCCGGTTGATCCTTGGACGTGACTCCAGCTTGGTGAGGTTGATACGTCTTCGGGCAAACTCGCCCAGACACTCGTACAAGGCGCCTGGCTGATGGCGAGTGCTGAACACGAGGGAGGTCTTGTTCCGCTGCGCGCGGGGTGGGTCCTCAAAACCGAGGATGAAAAAACGAGTATAGTTGAAGACAGAGTCTTCGATGCCATAGTCCAGCTCGTCCAATTTGTAGAGTTGGCCGGCCAGCCGGCTGGCGATGACGGCCACGCCTGGTTCCGGGGTAGCCGCTAAATCGCGGGCGCTGCCGGCTGTGTCGTACGTGGTCTCGGGTGTCCAGCCGTGGTTGCCCAGGTAGCGCTCGCACTGAGCCAGCGCCTGGGGATGGGAGCGCACGCGCCGGATGTCGGCCAGGGCTGTGTCTGGCGGGGCGAGCAGTGCGTGCCGCACGCGCAGAATGGCCTCACCCCAAACGCGGAGGTCTCGGGCGAGCAACAGGTCATAGGCTTGGTTTATGGACCCGGCCTTTGAGTTCTCCACCGGCAACGCGCCATAGTCGGAAGCCCCAGATTCTACCGCTTCAAAGATGCCTTCCAGGCTTTGGCAGGCCTGTGTCTCTACGTCCGGGCCAAAGAACTGGAAGACAGCTTCTTCGGAATAGGCGCCCCTTTCGCCTTGAAATGCTACTCTGGTCACGGTTCTCCCTCCTCCTGCAAATCTGGACGCAGTGACGCGGCGCCGCGCAGGTACACGTGTCGGATCTCGGTCGGGGGCTTTTCGGTGTTCCAATGGATGAGGACGCGCACGCATCGGGGCAGGCTGCCCGGCACCGGAATTTCCTGGACGTCCAGTAAAGGTACGTGCCGCCACCCTAATTTCCGTGCCGCTTGTGCCGGGAAGGCGGCCGTCAGGTCGGGAGTGACGGTGAAAAGGGCGCTGGCGATGTCGTCCACAGCCACGTTGTTAGCTTTCACGATGCGAGCCAGGAGCTCGCAGGTCGCATCCAGGATAGCGGTGGCGGTATTGGTTTGGACGGTTGTCGCGCCCCGGATGCCTCGACATTGCAAAGGGTGTGGTATTTTACTGGTCATGGAATATCTCCATAAAGGAAAAGAGCGTGGAGCCTTCGGCCCCACGCTCTCTGGTTCTTTAGGATTGGCAGTCGCTACGTTCGACCACACCTCCCTGGCGTGAACCGACGGCCTGATGCCGGCGCGTTGGCAAAATAATAGCCAAAAAAGTCACCACACCAATCCAGATGCAGAAACGTGTCGCTCCCCGTGCCAGTGACGGGGCGCATAGTTCCAATCGAATTCTGCCAAGACCTTTGACCGGGCACTTGCTTCCTCCTGCTGAAAGTGCGGCAATCATAGCACGAAACGAGAAATCTGTCAACTCTAGGATTCGGCCTATTGCTGCCAGATAGCATAACCGACAAAACTGTGCTATAATATGATCGATCCGAATGATGTAGGGGAGCACAGGGTTTCGTCCCCTGAACACGTTATGGAGGGTAAGCTCATGAGGAATGTTACGGTTGCTTGTGTTCAACCCCGGATGAAGGTTCCGGAAACTCCTGAGGAGTTTGAGACGGAGGCGCGTCGCTTCCTGCGGCAGGCCCAGGCCAAGGCGGCACAGATCGTCATTTTTCCCGAACTGACGGGTCTGATGCTGGCTCCCTATCTTGTCTCTCGGTTCAAGTTGGGCTTTATCAAGCGGCAGGCTCAGGGTCAGCGGCGGGGCGCCGGATTCTGGTCGCGCCGTGTGGGCCGCGTCGCCGGATCGACCGCGGGCGCTCTGGGCGGGGGATTTCGGGGTAGTCTGATCCGCCTCCTGAGTAAGAACAGCGATGCCCTAAAGGAAATCTATGTTGAGACCTTTGGCAAGCTGGCGCAAGAGTTCGCCACCGCCATCGTAGGCGGCAGCCTGTACCTGCATGACCCCGAAACGGCGACGGTGCGACACCGAGCCTATCTGTTCAACGCCGACGGCGAGGTGCTGGGCTACCAGGAAAAACTCAACTTGTCGCCCGACGAGCAGGACCTGGCCAGCCCCGGCAGCGATCTAGCCGTGTTCGAGACCCGGTTCGGACGCGTGGGCTTGCTGATCGGCCGGGACGCGATGTATCCTGAACTGGCGCGTCTCCAGGCGATGCAGGGCGCTGATCTTCTGGTCGGCATCATGGCCAGCCCCGGCGCCGCCCAGGCCAAGGCCATCCGCTCGGCGTTGGCTGTCCGCGCCGAAGAGAATCAGGCGTTCGTCGCGGTCAGCTTTATGCTGGGGCCGAACCTCCTCGGCCAGGAGAATAAGGAGAACTACTTTGGGCAGTCGGCGTTGCTGGCGCCAATCTCCCTGACGCTCAAGGGGGATGGCGTGCTGACCGAGACCGGCACAGACCGCACAGAAGGCATCATTGCCGCTACGCTGGATGGTGAGGCGCTGGACACCTTGCGAGAGACCAGCGGCTTCCGCCCCCGCCAGCAGATGCATTTGGGTAACGCGGGACCGATCCTGGCCGAGGTGTACCGGGAGGGGCTGACCATCGAGCAGGCTATTGAGCAGCGCATCGCCGGCCCCGCCGAGCTGGAGCCGGAGCCGGTCGAGATCTCACTCGGGCCCCCGGCCGAATCGTTCGAAGAGGTGTCTGAGGAGGAGGCTCCGCCGTTGCCCTCGGTGCCGGAGTCGCTCTCGCTGACCAGCGATCAAGAGTCCGAAGAGCTCTAGCAGAGGCGCATGATGGCTGATATCCTGGGTTTGGTCGGGTCGGCGCGACGCTGGGGCAACTCGGAGTTGCTGGTGCGCCAGGTGTTGCGGGGGGCTCAAGCCGAAGGGACTGCAATCCAGATGATCCGCCTGACAGATCTGGACCTGGAGTCGTGCATCGGGTGTATGCGTTGTGTCATCGGCGGCAAGCCCTGCCCCCTGGATGACGACATGAATTGGCTGGTGGAGACGATCCAGGGGGCCGATGCCCTGGTGCTAGCGGCGCCCACGTACTTTCTTGGACCGGCGGCGGTGATCAAGCTGGTGCTGGATCGGCTGCTGATGGTCACCGGCCAGATGGTCGAGGCGCCGCCTGAGTCTGGCCGTCCGGCCGTGAGCATTGCCACCGCAGGCCTCGAGGGCTGGCGCGGTGTGACCTTGCCTTTCTTGAACGCCCTGGTCGCCGCATTCGGCTTCCAGCCCATCGAGAGCCTGACGGCTGTGGCCCCGGGTCCCGGCGAGGTGCTGTTGGATAAAGACTTGATGGAGCGGGTACTCGCGATGGGCCATCGCCTGGGTTGCGGCGAAATGGAGCTTGCGCCCGCGCCGCCCAATGTTTGCCCCGTTTGCCGCTGTGACGCCTTTGTGTTGAATGGTACCCGTGCCGTGTGCCCCGTGTGCGCCCGCGAGGCTTCTGTCGAGATAGACGGGGACGAGGTCGTACTCCATTTCGGCTCGGATGCGGCGGACGATCATCGCTGGACGCCGGAACGATTGACAACCCACATGGTCGAGTGGGTCATGGCCACCGGACCACGTTTCATGGCACACCGTCGCGAGATCAAGGCCCAGCGCAAGCCCTATCGGCGGATGGAGGTGGATTGGCTGTGTCCACCGTCTCGCAGCGGGGAATGAGGAAGGTGCGGTGGCAGTGGGGTGTACCAGACCGACTACCGGAGGAGCTGTCCGGCGCTGAGCTTGCGGAAACTCTGTTCACTCTTGGCTGCGAACTAGAATCGAATGGCTGAGCAACAGGCACTGCACCGAATGATCGACGCTGCCCGCTCCCCGCTGAGCGAGTGGCTGGCCCAGTACCCTGGTCGCCGGGCGATGGGATACCTGTGCAGCTATGTGCCCGAAGAGATCATCCACGCCGCTGGGTTCGCGCCGGTGCGAGTGCGGGGCAGCAGCGCCCCTTTGCGGCGCGTGGATGCTCACCTGCAATCATTCACCTGCGCCTTGTGCCGCAGCACCCTGGACCAGGTCCTCGACGGCGAGTTGGCGTTTCTCGCCGGGACGATCTTTGCCCATACCTGCGACGCGATGCAGGCCCTAGCCGACCTGTGGCGCATGAACACCAGTACGTCTCATTTCGTGGACACCGTCATGCAGCCGGCCAACTTGGGCGCGCCCGCCGCCCGCGCCTACCTCCAGGCCGAGCTCAGCCGCTTTCGCGAGCGGCTGGCCGAGTTCGTGGGGCGGCCCATTGGCGATGATGCGCTCCGGGACAGCATCGCCCTGTACGACGAGACGCGGCGGCTGGTGCAGACGCTCCAGGGCTTGCGCGACCGGATGAGCGCGGCTCAGTTCTTTGCCGTACTGGACGCCAGCCAAACGATGCCCCGCGAGCAAGTCAATCGCCTGCTAGCCGAGCTGCTGGACGGATTGCGAAATGCGCCGGTTCGCTCCAATGGTCCCCGACTCTTCCTCGTCGGCGCCGTGCTCGACGAGCCGCGCCTGCTGGACCTGGTGGACGAGTTGGGCGCTCAGGTGTCCGGCGACGACTTGTGCAGCGGCAGCCGGCATTTCCTTGACAGGGTCGGCGCTGCAGGAGAGCCCATCGCTGCCCTGACCGACTACTATCTGCGTCGGCCACCCTGTCCCACCAAGTACCACCCCGCGCACGACTCAGGTGCATACTTGCTGGACCAAGTCCGGCAAACTCAAGCCCAAGGCGTCATCTTTGCCATCGAAAAGTTCTGCGAGCCCCACGCCTTTGACTACGCCCTCGTCCTCCCTACGCTGGACCGAGCGGGCGTGCCCCACCTGCTGCTAGAGATGGAGCAAACGCCCAGCCTGGAGGCCCTGCGCACGCGGTTGCAGGCATTCGTGGAGATGCTGTAAAGCGGCATCGGAATAAGCCTCCCAGGTGGTGCAGACAAACGTGCCAGCAACCTTGGAGGTCTTTGTCGCGTATAGCCATTGGACGCCGACCAACACCCAAATCCAATACCAGATTTTGCCCGGCGGACCGCTTGTGCTATACTTGCGCCCATGATTGATATGCCGTTGCAGCAACCGTATACACCGGAATACGTCGAGGCCCGGCTCAAAGAGACCGGCTTCTGGCGCGCACTGTGGCGCGTCGTGCAGATCCTCAGCGTGGTGCTGACGGGTCTCTGGTACCGGATGGTCGACCGCTGGCGGTGGACCTTGCGCCCGGGCGAGACCATCGAGGACCGGCAGCGCCGCCGCGCCGAGTGGCTGCTGGGCCGGCTCATCTGGTTGGGGCCGGCCTTTGTGAAGGTCGGCCAGGCCCTGGGGACCCGGCCCGATCTCTTGCCTCTGGTCTATGTCCAGACGTTGGCCACGCTGCAAGATCGACTGCCATCGTTCTCCAATGAGTTAGCCTTTGCCTTTGTTGAAGAGGAGCTGGGCTGGAAGCCAGAGACGCTGTTTGCTGAATTCGACCCCGAGCCCTGCGCCGCCGCTAGCCTGGGGCAGGTCTATCACGCTGTCACCTTCGAAGGGGAGGAGGTGGCCCTAAAAGTGCAACGGCCGGACCTGGTAGGGGTCATCAGCCTGGATCTGGCCCTTGTGCGCCGTTTGGCGACGCTGATTGAATGGTTCGACAGGGCTCACCACGGGCTGCTTCCCAGCCTGAGCCGCGGTCAGCCCTGGGTCGACCTGGTGGACGAGTACGGTACCAAGCTGTTTGAGGAGCTGGATTACCTCCACGAGGCGCACTTGACCGACAAGTTCCGCGAAAACTTTCAGTACGTGCCCGGCGTGGACGCGCCGCGCCTCTATCCACAGTTCAGCAGTCGCCGCGTGCTGACCACCGAGTTTATCCACGGCATCAAAGTTACCGACAAGGAGGCGCTGGAGGCCGCCGGCGTGAACATCCACACCCTGCTCAGCCAGGGCGTGCGGGCCAACCTCAAGAGCCTCTTCGAGCACGGCCTGTTCCATGCCGACCCGCATCCCGGCAACCTGCTCGTCCGTCCTGAGGATGGCACTCTGGTCTTTCTCGATTTCGGCATGATGGGCATCATGACCCCAGAGCAACAGGGACGCATCATCGAGATTTTTGTGGATGTTATCAATAAACGCCCGGAGAACCTCAAGGAAAACCTGATCGCCCTGGGCTTCCTACGGAGCGACGAGCGATGGGAGGAGATGGTTCCCATCGCTCTGGAGTTATTCCAGTCACTCTTTGGCGCGGCCGACCAGCTGTACACCTTCCAGGATGTGACCAACAGCGTTGCGCCGTTACTCTACGAATACGAGTTTCGCATCCCGGTCAACTTTGCCCTCATTGTGCGGGCCATCATGACCCTGGAGGGCATCAGCTTGCAACTCGACCCCCAGTTCGACATTTGGGCCGTGTCGGCGCCCTACGCAGCGCGGATGATGCTCACGATTCCCAACCCAGCCCTGCGCCAGCGACTGCTGGCCGAGCTGCTGACCGACGAGGGTGGGCTGGACTGGCAGCGGCTCCAAGATTTGGCCAGGCTGGCTGCCCACGACACCGCCTTCCGTCTGGAGACCGAGGGCTTGGCCCAACCGGCCCTGGACATGCTCCTCTCGTCGGAGGGGGCGGCGCTGCGCCGGGCGCTCATCGCCGACTTGGTACGCGATCCCGAGTCGGCGGGCAACCGGATCGGCACTTTGGGTCCTTTGTTGACCAGCGACTCGTCGCTGTCGGGCCGGGTCATCCTGGACAAGCTGATCACCTTCCTTTTTTCGCCCGAGGGAGAGGAGACGCGAGCCCAGCTAGCTACTGGTCTCCGGGTCAACGGCGACTTGGATCTGGTGCGCGTTATGGACCTGGCGGGCATGGCGAGCAGGCTACACCCCGAGTTCCGAGCTAGCACGTTGGTTCGCGCGCTGGGCGGCTATTTTTGGTCCGACGAGGGCAAGCCGGTACGCAACGAGTTGTTGAGGGCCGGCGCCCAGTGGGTGACCAGCGGGCTGGCCAACGCCCTGAGCCGTCTGTCCCGGCCCACGACTCCACCCCAACGAAAGGCCGTCATGGCTAAGGGTGAATGAAAAAAGACCCCAAAGGTCTCCGAGACCTTTGGGGTCTTGCTTTCGGCTAGACCGTGACCCGATCCTCTTCTTTGATTAGCTCCTTGCCGGTCAGTTCCATAAAGACATCCTCCAGTGTCAGCTCGTGGCCGTTCTCTGCAGGAACGTAGGTCTTTAGGCCGGCCGGCGTGTCCAGGGCGACGATTCGACCCTCGTCCAGGATAGCGATGCGGTCGCACAGGGCCTCTGCCTCGTGCATGTCGTGGGTGGTCAGCAGGATGGTGGCATCGTGCGTGTCGCGCATTTCTCGGACGAAGGCTTGCACCTCCCGCTTGGAACGGGGATCCAGCCCCGTCGTCGGCTCATCCAGCAGCAAGAGCGTCGGCTGCGATAGGAAAGCACGTGCAATGGCCACCTTCTGCTGCATGCCGCGTGACATGTTTTCTAGCGGTCCCAGGATCTCCTTGTCCTTGAGCCCTAGACGGTGCAGGATGGCGAAGGCTTGCTGGCGGGCCTCCCGTCCCGACAGGCCATACAGTCGGCCCGCGTATATCAGATTTTCGATGCCCGATAGCTTCTTGAAAAAAGCCGCGTCCACTGACACTCGGTTGATGAGCCGCTTCACCTCCATCTCGTGGTGGGTCACGTTGAGGCCAAAAACGTGAATCTCGCCGTCATC
The DNA here is from genome assembly GCA_050053615.1 of Anaerolineae bacterium. Lineage (GTDB taxonomy): Bacteria > Chloroflexota > Anaerolineae > JAAYZQ01 > JAAYZQ01 > JASFTJ01. The sequence goes on from JASFTJ010000060.1 coordinate 8,021, forward strand.
CGGCACCAAGAGGGTGGCCACAAGTCGGACCAGCGTGCTCTTCCCCGAGCCGTTCGGCCCCAGGATGCCAAAGATCTCGTTCCGGTGTATCTCCAGGCTGACGTCGTTGACTGCCACCACCTGTCCGGACTCGCCATTGGTATTTTGGGGGCTCATACGGCGCTGCAAACGGCGCAGCAGCGAGCCGTTTGTCTTTTGGGTGAACGCCTTGGTCACTCGCCTCAGCGAAAGGGCTATTCCGTTTTTCGGTAAACTTGCACTCATGATGTCACTTTCTCCTCTGTGTTGGCGCGTCTTTCTGAACGATCGCCCCACGCAAGAAAGCTGTGGGCGATAGCTGCCCACAGCTCTCAAGCCGCTCTACGCGGCGGGATATCAAAGAAAAAAGCCGTGGGCTCCGGTCGCAGTGGCCCACGGCTTGTGATGGTTACTCTACATCAGGGCGCACCACGACAACGCATGGCGAAAGGGATACCACTTTCGCGCTTGCTGCGGATGTTCTCGATTGCAAATCTCATGTGCACCCTATCTTTCCTTTCCAAGAATCGTGCAAAAGTATACCATTGGCTTCCCTGCGTGTCAAATCTGGGCTAACGCTTTCCAAAAAACAGTTCCCACCATGCCTGGCGAGGTGAGACCGTTCCCTGGGCCTCCTCCTCTCCGCTCTCGTCAGGGAAGGCCGGCTGCTGCGGCCCTAC
>JASFTJ010000061.1:0-8686 GCA_050053615.1 Anaerolineae bacterium
CAGCGTCGAGGCAGAGCTGGGCATGTTGGGCGGCGTGGAAGAGGATATTGCCGTAGACGAGAAGCACGCCCAGCTCACCGATCCCGACGAGGCGACCGAGTTTGTGGAGCGAACAGGCTGCGACAGCCTGGCGGTGGCCATCGGCACTAGCCACGGGGCCTACAAGTTCACAGGGCGGCAGGGATTGCACTTTGAGCGCCTGGCCGAGATCCAGAGTCGCCTGCCGGGCTTCCCGTTGGTGATGCACGGCTCCTCGTCGGTGCCGCGCGCGGAGGTGGAACGCATCAATGCCGCCGGCGGCGCCATGGACCCCTCGGCGCGGGGCGTGGACGAGGACGAGTTCGCCAAGGCCGTGCCGTTGGGCGTGACAAAGGTCAACATCGACACGGATGGTCGCTTGGTGTGGACCCGCGTCCATCGCGAGTATTTCCGCGATGAACCGGAAAAGTTTGACTTCCGGGGACCCGGCAAGATCTTTATGGCCGAGTATGCCAAGTTCATCGCTCACAAGAACAGCAAGCTGGGCAACGCTGGACAGTTGGAGAAAGTGCGTGCTGCATTGACCTGATCCTTGTGGGCCTGGATCTACACAGGAAAACGCGGATGCAGCCAAGATACTCTGGAGAGCCGTATCTGGCTGCGTCCGCTTGCGATTGCGCTCCCAGTGGGTCTCTGATTCGCTGGGAGTTTTGAGGTTGCGCTATGAGCTTGAAGCAGCAGGCGGCCCGCCGGGCCTTGACCTACGTCCGCAACGGTATGATTTTGGGACTGGGCACTGGCTCCACCACCGCCTATTTCATTGCCATGCTGGGGGAACAACTAGGGCGTGGCACGCTGCGTGACATCGTCGGCGTGCCCACCTCCGAGCGGACGGCGGATCGCGCCCGCGCCGTGGGCATCCCCCTCACCACGCTGGCGGAGCACCCCCGCCTGCACCTGGCTGTGGACGGCGCCGATGAGGTCGACCCGGACCTCAACCTCATCAAGGGACTGGGCCGGGCCTTGCTCCGGGAAAAGATCGTCGAAGTGCATGCTGAGCGGTTCCTGGTCGTTGTAGACGAGTCCAAGCTGGTCCCACGGTTGGGCAGCCGGGCCCCCCTGCCCGTGGAGGTCCTGCCCTTTGGTGCAGAGGCCAATGTGCGCTGGCTGGAGGGGCTGGGCTGTCAGGCCGAGCTTTGGCGCCAGGATGATGGCCCGCCTGTTGTGACCGAGAATGGAAACTACCTGGCAAGCTGCTGGTTCCGTGAGGGCATCACCGATCCGTACGGCCTGGCCCGCGTTTTGGCCGATCGGCCTGGCATTCTCGAGCACGGCCTGTTCCTGGACTTGGCCAGCGCCGTCATTGTGGCCGGCGCGGAGGGGGTCCGTGTCTTGGAGCGGAAGCCGCGAGTGGCAGAACACAGAACTCATCGTCAAAGATGATCTGGCCTTTCTGGAGACGTTGTAGCATAACATTCAGATTCAGCCATGGCTGCGCCTTGTGTTCAGCAGGGTCAGCCATTGTTTTGGTCGAAAAGCAGTTTGACATTTGTCTGATTGGTTCTATCGATGTATAATGCAGGCATTCCGGAAGGCCGAAGGGGATGTAGCCTTGTCTAGCGTGAGCACAGAACCGATCATCAACATCCACGGCCTGCATTTCTGGTATAATCCCCAGTCTGAGCACCCCGTGCACGCGCTGAAAAACATAGATCTGACGATTCACCGCGGCGACTACCTGGTCATCCTCGGTCACAATGGTTCTGGCAAGTCCACCCTGGCCAAGCATTTCAACGCTCTGCTGCGCCCTACGGAAGGAGAGGTCTGGGTTGGAGGGTTGAGCACGCGAGATATAGCGAACACCCTGGCTATTCGCAGTTCCGTGGGCATGGTCTTCCAGGTGCCCGACAACCAGATCGTGGCCACGGTTGTGGAGGAAGATGTGGCCTTTGGCCCTGAGAACCTGGGAGTGCCGCACGATGCACTTCGCGAACGGGTGGACTGGGCCTTGGATGTGGTGGGCATGCGAGAATACCGCCATCGACAGCCGCATCGGCTCTCGGCTGGGCAGAAGCAACGGGTGGCCATCGCCGGTGTTATGGCTATGAAACCGGAGGTGTTGGTGTTGGACGAAGCCACCTCCATGCTGGATCCGCAGGGACGGCGCGATGTGCTGGCAGCGGTGCGCAAGCTGAACCAAGAAGGGGTGACGGTGGTGTCCATTACCCATTTCATGCACGAGGCTATCGAAGCGAACCGGGTCATTGTTATGGAAGAGGCCAAGATCGTGCTGGATGGCTCACCGCGTCAGCTCTTTGCTCGCGTGGATGAACTTCGTGCCCGACAACTCGACGTGCCACAAACCACCGAGTTGGCCTACCTACTCAACCAGCGCGATCCAACTTTTCCACCAGACTTGTTGACTGTAGATGAAGTGGCCGACGAAGTACAGCGGCGCGTCAGGCGGGGGGCGGACACATGAGCGAGCAGCCCTTCATCGAGGTCAGCGACTTGCATTTCACCTACCTGCGCGGCACACCGCTGGAGGTCACAGCCCTGCGGGGTGTGAGCTTGGAGATCCACAGGGGCGAGTCGGTGGGCATCATTGGTCGTACAGGATCAGGCAAGTCCACGGTCGTGCAACACTTTAACGGGCTGCTCCGCCCTCGCGAACCGGGGCGGGTGCGCGTAGATGGGCAGGACCTGAGCGATCCCGGCGTGGACGTGCGCCGCATCCGGCAGCGGGTGGGCCTGGTGTTCCAGTATCCGGAACAGCAGTTGTTCGAGCGGCTGGTTGGCGACGACATTGCCTTTGGCCTCAAGAAACTGGGGATGCCGCGGCCGGAACGGCGTGAGCGGGTCAAGTGGGCCATGGAGATGGTAGGTCTGGACTTTGAGGCCTTCAAGGATCGCTTCACCTTCTCTCTGAGCGGTGGAGAGATGCGCAAGGCAGCCCTGGCCGGTGTGCTGGCTCTCCAGCCCGAGGTGCTCATCCTGGATGAATCTACCACGGGCTTGGACCCGCGCAGCCGCAACGAGCTGCTGGGACGGTTGCTGGCGTTGCATCGTGAGCAGGCGCTCACCGTGGTGTTTGTCTCGCCCAGCATGGATGATGTAGCTGAGCTAGTCGATCGCATCTATGTCATGCAAGACGGGCGCGTCATGATGAGTGGCGTCACGCGCGAGATCTTTGCACAGCCCGAGACGTTGCGTGCGTATGGACTGGGCGTGCCCAGGGTCACTGAAGTGGCTCACGAGCTGGGACGCCGACAAATAGCTGTCGAAAGCATACCATTGACCGTGGCCGAAGGGGTGGAGCAGATATGGAAGATTTTGAGCTCCTGAGGCACGTCACCATCGGGCAGTATCTGCCGGGCGACTCGATCGTGCATCGCCTGGACCCGCGCACCAAACTGTCGATCTTTTTGTTCCTCACCCTGGCCGCCACCTTTAGCCTGTCGTACACGGCCAACGCCATCCTGGTGCTGGTGACGCTGTTTCTGGTGCTATTGTCCGGGGTTTCGCTGCGGTACATCTTTTCTGGACTCAAGCCAGCCGTGCCCCTCATCATCCTCCTGGCTATCCTGCAGCTTTTGTTCTACAGTGATGCGTACACGCCCTACGGCATGGCGACGCGGACGCTATTGCGTTGGGGCTGGATCCACATCACCAACGGCAGCGTACAATTGGTCGTCGTTTCTTCGCTGCGTTTCGTCGAATTGCTCTTTCTGACCAGCCTCTTGACCAACACCACGACGCTGACTGGCTTGACCCACGGCATGGAGGCCATGTTGCGGCCTTTTGCCCGGATCGGCTTGCCGTCTCACGAACTTTCCCTGGTGGCGACCATCGCCTTGCGCTTTGTCCCGCTGCTGGCCGAGCAGCTAGAGATCATTATGAAGGCTCAGGCTTCGCGCGGCGCAAACATCGCTCACCAGGGCAGACTTCGCTTTGTGACCACGGCGCGACAGATGGCCGCGCTTATTGTCCCACTGTTCATTGACGCCTTCCGCCGGGCCGAAGACCTGATTCTGGCCATGCAAGCCCGCTGCTATGTCGGGGGGCGGGGCCGTAGCAGCTATGTCCATCTCAAGTTTGCGCGATATGATTACGTGGCCATCGCCGTCGGGTTGCTGTTCGCGGCGGCGATGCTGGTTTTTCGACATCAGTTTCCGCTATGATTCGAGGGGTCTCAAAGCATTTTCATGGAAAGGAGTAGATTGTGGAAAAGGGAGCTCTGTCTGTACGTCGGATCGTCGTCGCTGGGGTGCTTAGCGCCATTGCCATCCTACTAGGCTGGACCCGGCTGGGCTTTATCCCCGTACCTACTGCGGCGGGAAATGCCACCATCATGCACGTGCCAGCCATCATCGGTGGCATCCTGGAAGGGTGGGTCGTCGGTGGCATCGTCGGCACGCTGTTTGGCCTGTTTAGTTTTCTTAATGCCACAGTGCCGCTGTTCAAGGACCCGCTGGTGGCCGTTTTGCCTCGTGTGTTCATCGGCGTCACCACCTACTTTGCCTACCGGACGCTGCGAAGGCTCGGTGTGCGCTGGATGTTGATCTTTTTGGCCTTGCTGTTTGGACTTTTGGCCGTGTTCACCTTCGAAGTCGGACAAACCAGCGTCTGGGTAGCAGCGCTGACTGGCGTCGTGGGCTTGGCCATTATCGCCGTCCTCGCCTACTTTGCTCTGAATAGGCAATTCGAGATTGTCGTTTTGTCGGTTGCAGCCGCCATCGGGACGTTGACCAACACCGTCCTGGTGTTGACGATGGCCGTCCTGCGGGGCTACATGGCCCCAGGCGTGGCCTGGACCGTGGGCTTGACCCATGGCATTCCCGAGATTATTGTGGCTGCGATTATCACCGTGGCCGTCGTTGTCGCCTGGAAGCGCATCGAGACCGGTCGAGGTGAGGCCAAGATGTAACCCCGGAAAGCGGGAAAAAATGACAGAAACGAAGAGAAAACTACTCGCCGCTGCCGCGCCGCTCATCGAGTTGGCCGTCGCCGAGGACATTGGGCCCGGTGATGCCACCAGCGGAGCGACTCTTGCCGCCGGAGCGGTCCTGTACGGACGGATTGTAGCCAAGGCCGCAGGGGTGATCGCTGGGTTGCCTGTGGCGGAAGCGGTGTTCCAGCACATAGACCCCAGCATCGAGCTGATTGCACATGTCGCCGACGGCCAGGAGGTAGCGCCCGGTGAGCTGGTGGCCGAGGTTACCGGGCCTGCCCGCGGCCTGCTGGCAGCGGAGCGCATCGTCCTGAATTTTCTGCAGCGTATGTCGGGTATCGCCACCTTGACCCGCCGTTTCGTCGATGCCGTGGCCTGCACCCAGGCCACCATTCTCGACACGCGCAAAACGCTGCCTGGCTTCCGCGTGCTAGACAAATACGCGGTGCGGATGGGGGGCGGCATGAACCATCGTATGGCGCTCTATGATATGATTTTGATCAAGGACAATCACATCGATGCGTCCGGTGGGATCGTGCCCGCCGTGCGGCGGGCTCGCGCCGCCTATCCTTCCCTACCCCTTGAGGTCGAAGTCCGCGACTCGGCCGAACTGCGCGAGGTCCTGGGCATTACGCCGCCTGTGGACCGCATCATGCTGGACAACATGGGCCTGGACGAGATGCGCTGGGCCGTGCAGACTGCTGCCGGACGGGCGCCGCTCGAGGCCTCCGGTGGCGTCACCTTGGAGCGGGCTGCCGAGATCGCCGCTACGGGCGTGGACTATATTTCCGTCGGCGCGCTGACCCATTCGGTGAAGGCGCTCGACTTGAGTATGAAGACCATGCGACCGGAAGAACGGGGGGCTATCGTCGATCTCTCTTCTCGCGTTGCCGAACTCAAGGCTGAACTGGCGGAGCGCGTCACCATCCTGGGGCACCACTACCAACGCGATGAGGTGATCGCTTGTGCCGATTTCCGCGGCGACTCTCTGAAACTGGCGCGCGACGCCACGCAAACCGACGCTCAGGTCATTGTCTTTTGTGGCGTGCACTTTATGGCCGAGACTGCTGCCATCCTCTCCAAATCGGGTCAGCACGTCCTCATCCCCGACCTGACCGCCGGTTGCTATCTGGCCGACACTGCTGACCTCCAAGGCGTTGAGATGGCCTGGGAGCATCTGGACGCCGCCCTGGGCGACGCCGAGGCCGAGTTCACGCCTGTCACCTACGTCAATTCGTCCGCGGCGTTGAAGGCCTTCTGCGGGCGCCACGGCGGCATCGTCTGCACCTCCGGCAACGCGGATCGGGTGATCCGTTGGGCGCTGGAGCAGCGGCCCCGCGTTTTTTTCTTTCCCGACCAGCACCTGGGGCGCAACACGGCCAAGCGAATGGGCATTCCTCTGGAGAAAATGCTCCTTTGGGATGTCCATCGTCCACCCAACGTCGAGGCCATCCGTCGGGCAACGGTGGTTCTCTGGCCTGGAGCTTGCAACGTCCACCTTCGCTTCCGGGCAGCGCACGTTCGCGCCGTGCGGGAGCAGTTGCCCGGTATTCGTGTCATTGTCCACCCGGAGTGCAAGATGGAGATCGTGGACTTGGCCGACGATTCTGGTTCGACAGCGCACATCATCGCCCAGGTGCGGGCGGCGCCCGCCGGGAGCCAGTGGGCCATTGGCACAGAAGCGCGCCTCGTCCATCGTCTGCAGCAGGAGCACCCGGAGCAAACGATCATTCCGTTGGCCGATGTGCCGCCGTTCTGTCGCACGATGAGTCAGATCACGCTGCAGAATCTGGCGGACGTGCTGGAAGCCTTGGCCAACGGGGATCTCGTCAACGACGTGACGGTGGATGCTGAGATGGTTCATTGGGCCAAACGGGCTCTGGACCGGATGCTGGCGGTATAGGTCGAGGTTGGGGAACCGCCGTTGTCTTGGATTGTGAATCACGCATAGAGGAAGTAATCATGCCCATCGAAACTGATGTTCTCGTCATCGGCTGCGGCATCGCCGGAGCAGCTGCAGCCTTAAGGCTGGCCCGCGATCGCCAGCGGCAGGTGCTGGTCATTACCCGCACCGTCACCGCGACCGAGTCGAACACGCGCTATGCGCAAGGCGGCATCGTCAGCCGGGGAGCAGACGACTCACCAGAGCTGTTGGCCCGCGACATCCTGGCTGCTGGGGCGGGACTCAGTCTGCCGTCGGCCGTGCGCATCCTCGCTGAAGAAGGCCCGGATCTGGTGCAGCGCTTGCTCGTCGAAGCGGGCGACGTCCCCTTTGACCGGGACGCTGCTGGTGAGCTGTCGTACACTCGTGAGGGAGGCCACTCGGTGGCCCGCGTGTTGCACGTGGGCGACACTACGGGGCGTGCCATCGCACGGGCGCTGGTCGCGCAGCTGCAGCGACGGCCCAACATCACCTTGCAGACAAACTCGACGGCGGTGGACCTCATCACCTCCTCCCACCATGCTTGCGATCCGTTGACCATCTACGAACCCATTACCTGCCACGGTGCCTACGTCCTTGACCGGAAGGCCGGTGCCGTGCAGCGCGTCCTGGCCAAAGCCACGGTACTCGCCACCGGCGGGCTGGGGCGCATTTATCGCCACACTACCAATCCTGAAGGCGCCCGGGGGGATGGCCTGGCCATGGCCTATCGCGCCGGCGCCCGTGTCGTCAACGCCGAGTACATTCAGTTCCATCCTACCACGCTGGCTGTGCCCGGCGCCGACAATTTTCTGATCTCGGAAGCGGTCCGTGGTGAGGGTGGCCGGCTCTACACCCCGGATGGACGTCACTTTATGGACCAGTACGCGCCGCAGTGGGGCGACCTGGCCCCCCGCGATGTGGTGGCGCGGGCCATCCACCGCGAGATGATCGAGCACGGCTACCCCCACATCTTTCTCGACTTGGCCAGCTACATGGACCCCCACAACATCCGCGAACGGTTTCCGAGTATCTATACGACCTGTCTGGAGGCCGGGGTGGACATCACCGTCGAGCCGATCCCGGTCGTGCCAGCAGCTCACTACTGTTGTGGTGGTGTGTTGGTGGATGCGCGGGGGCGAACCACGCTCGAGGGGCTGTACGCCGTGGGCGAGGTCAGTTGCACCGGTGTCCATGGGGCCAATCGCCTGGCCAGCACCTCGCTGCTGGAAGGATTGGTGTGGGGGCACCGCGCCGGGCGCGACATTGCAGCCCGAGACGATTTGGTCCCAGTGGACAAGAACGAGGTTCCGCCCTGGGAGGATGTGGGCAACAACGCCTTGGCCGACCCGGTGCTCGTCTACCGCGATCGGCGCACCATCCAGCACATTATGTGGCTGTACGTGGGCCTAGCGCGCAACACGCGCCGCCTTGCCCGAGCGCTACGCGATCTCAACCACCTGTGGGAAGCCATCGACCATTTCTATCAAACCACCCGTTTGAGCGATAGTCTGATCGGGCTGCGCAGCATGGCGCAGACGGCCTGGGTTGTCACTCGCGCCGCCTGGCACAATCGGCAGTCGCGGGGTGCCCATTTCCGGGAGGATGCCCAGGCGGAGAACTTTGCCAGTCTATATGATTCGGAGATGCTGGACGAACCCTGGGTGTGATCCCTGCGTTCATGGCAAAGGGGCGGAACCGCGGATGCTCTTCCGTTCTGGATTCTCCCGAGGTCGATCATGAGCGACTCAATCGGAAGGGCTCGTTTTCGCTGCCATCCGCTTGGGCGATCTGAAACGGAGGAGTCAAATGAGACGTAAGCATCTACGGCTGGT
>JASFTJ010000062.1:0-8628 GCA_050053615.1 Anaerolineae bacterium
TTTCTAGATCAGCCTTTGGGAATTCTGCCCTTTGCGATTTTCATACTCTTCTTCGGTCCGGTCCCTGAGGAGCTCGGCTGGCGCGGATATGCACTTGACCGCTTGCAGATGAAGTGGAGTGCACTTGGGTCAAGTCTCGTTCTGGGCGTAGTTTGGGCGCTGTGGCACTTGCCGCTATTCTTTGTTGATGGGACATACCAGAATAACTTGGGAGTGGGCACATTGTCCTTCTGGATTTTTATGCTGGAGGTAATTCCCAAGAGCATTTTGATAACCTGGATTTACAATAACAACCGGAGGAGTACGCTGTCTGCCGTGTTGCTGCACTTTACGGACAACTTCATAGGTGAGCTTTTCGAGCTAGCGGAGCGAGCAGAATTCTATCAATTCATGTTATGGATAGCTGCAGCGATAGTTGTGACTGTTGTGTGGGGATCCAAGACGTTGACCCATGAGCACAATGATGGACAAGCGTAAGCAGGCGGGCAAATCTAGGGCGGGCGGCCCAACAACGGATTGGAGCTGACCGGCCAAGCTGGGGGCAAGTTCCACCTTGATCGCCAGTCTGCTGCTCGGCTCCATCTACCAGCGAGCTGATAACACTGTGGCGCCGTGGCTGGCACATACCATCGGGGGTATTGGGCTGGTTCTTGTTGGCGAGACGAGTTTCATCCGGTACATGTCCTGAAATTGCCACGGCCTAACCGGGGCGTCAACCCGCCGCGGCTACGCCGCGGTGATCGGCAGCCCGCCGCGCGGGTGAAGCCAACCGTAAGGCTGCCCGACGAAGGAATATGCGAATGGTTAGATATCCGCAGGGACACGTCTTTTACCGAAAAATGGCCTATGACTACCCCGTCATCGAGCGGGGCGAGGGCGTCTACCTCTACGGCACGGAGGGCCGACGCTTCCTCGATGCCTCGGGTGGGCCGTTGGTGGTCAACGTCGGACATGGTGTGCAAGAAATCGTGGAGGCCATGGCCGCGCAAGCGGCCCAGGTGGCCTATGTGCACGGAAACGTATTCACCACCGCTGCCTTGGAGACCTACAGCGAACGGCTGGCCCCCAAAGTGCCGGTCCCGGACCCCCGCTTCTTCTACCTCTCCAGCGGGTCGGAAGCCATGGAGACGGCGATCAAGTTTGCGCGACAGGTCCAAGTGGCGCGGGGCGAACCACAGCGTGACCGGGTCATCTCACGATGGGGCTCCTACCACGGTGCAACGTTGGGCACGCTGGCCGTCTCTGGCAAGCCGGCCATGCGTAATCTCTACGCGCCCATGTTCCACGACATGCCCCACATCGAGTCGCCGTACTGCTATCGCTGCCCCTCTGACCGTCGCGAGGACTGTGACCTCACTTGTGCCCGGCACCTAGAGCTGGAGATCCTGCGCCAGGGACCGGAACGCGTGGCGGCCTTTATCGGCGAGCCGGTGGGCGGGGCGACATTGGGGGGCATCGTGCCGCCGGACGGCTACTGGCCGCTGGTGCGCGAGATCTGCGATCGCTACGGCGTGCTGCTCATCGCCGACGAGGTGCTCACAGGCTTTGGGCGCACCGGGGCTTGGTTCGCCATGGATCACGTGGGCGTCCAGCCGGACATCGTAGCCATGGCCAAGGGCGCCGCTGGGGGCTACTTCCCCATCTCGATCGTCGGCGTCCGGGGCATGGACGTGGAGACGATCCGCAAGGTGCACGGTGGTTTTAACCACGGCGGGACCTTTTCGCACCACGCCGTGGGCGCAGCGGCGGCCCTGGCCACGTTGGATTATCTGGAAGCGCACGACTTGGTCGCCCGCGCAGCGCGTGTGGGGAAACACCTGGGCGCGACGCTGCGTGAGGCGCTAGGCGAGCTGCCCGGCGTGGGCGACGTGCGGGGCATTGGCATGATGTGGGCCGTTGAATTCGTCGCAGACCGAGAAAGCAGGGAGCCGTACCCGCCAGAGGTCCAATTTGCCGCTCGTGTGGGGGCACGCTGCAGGGAGCTGGGCGTGCTGCTCTATCCTGGTCGCGGCAGCGTGGATGGCGTGCGTGGAGATCACGTGATGGTTGCACCGCCCTACATCGTGACCCAGGAGCAAGTCGGCGTCATCGTAGTGACGCTGGGGCAGGCGATCCGTACCGTCGCTCAGGCTGGATCCGTCTAGGCTTGCTTGCTAGAGGTTGAACTCGACGAACTGTCTTGGATCTTGTGTGGGGTGTCCCCTATAGATCCTCAGCCGCCGTGCGTCCAGGTCAAACAAGGCGGTGCAGAAGGTGGCGCTCTTGTCGGGGGGCGTGGCCGTACGAAAAATGGGGTATCTCTCCTCCTCCAAGTCTCCCAGGAGCGACAGGACTCCGGCAGCGTTCCGGGGAGGGCTCTCGCGCAGCAGCTCCTCAGCCCGCTGCACGCGCGCCCGGCTTGATGGATCGACAATCTGCTCCACGTCGCCGAGCTCTCGATAATGGTTGGCGTGCACGTAGCAGCCCAGGATCTCACGCACATGGTGGGATTGGGGGGAAACCTCGACGTGCACGATGCGCCGCTCAGGGATCGAACCGATGGTGTAGCTAAAGCCTGAAGCTCGACCGGGCGCTGTCACCCGTGCGACAGCGTCTTTCAGCGAACGAGCGTCGAGGAGCGAGCGTGCGAGGAGGTGGCGGCCCAGGCCAACTCTGACCGCTCGGGGCCGCACGTTGTCTATCGAGAAGCAAATGCCCTCGGCGTTGAATCCGAAGGCGTTGCCGCACAGGAAGCCGGGATAACTCAGCGTGGTAAAAGGCGGCTTGTCGTCAATCTCAGCGTGGACGATGTACAGGTTGTCCTGAAAAGCCGGCGAACCGTCCTCATTGTGGCCGAACAGCGCGTTTTCGTCCGAGAGCAGGGCACAGTCGAAGCATCCGCCGGTGGACTCGCGCACGTACCCTGCATATTCTCCACGCATGTTTACCAGGAACAGATCCTCGAACGACCGTCCGGCGCCCTGGGCCATTCCCTCTAGTTCGGTCAGATAATCGGGGAAGCGCTCCCGGTTCAGACGAAGAAGGTCCTGGTACCGCGCCTGTCCCTCTGGGCTACGGTGATAGGGCAAAATCCGCTTTTGGAAAAAGGGATAGGTATCCAGCGATTGATGGATCTGATCGGCAAAGCGCTGACCGATTGCGAATCCCACATCAAAGTGGGAACCGGCGGCCTCGAACTGCTGGAGTGGGTTCATAACTTGGGCACCCAAGACTGGCCCAGTCCCAGACTGGGCCAGTCTTGACTTTCAAGCCTGGCTGGGGCTCTCGCGGATGTCCAGGATCTCGATCTTCTCCATCTCTGATAGCAAGTCCTTCAGTTTCTCAAACGACACGTTTCGCACCTTGAAGATGATGTTGGCCTTGAGCGGCTCGGCAGCGGGATAAGAGCCTCCTCCGGCCAGGAGCCCACCGGCGTCGGCGATGGCCGTCGCTACCCTGGCCAGCTCGCCCTTTTCGTCGGCCACTTGCACCGTGACGCGCACTCCTGGCTGGCGCCAGCCCATCAGGCTGGAGAGAGCCTCCATCAAGTCGATGTCGGTGACGATGCCGACCAGGTCTTTGTCTCGGATGACCGGTAGACATCCGATCTTTTTGTCGATCATGATCCTGGCTGCTTCTTCGACGGTCACTTCCTCGGTCACCGAAATGACCTTTTTGATCATCACATCACGAGCCTTGATCCGGGAGAGCTGATAGTTGATCTCCCAAATGGACAGACTGGAGAGTTCTGACGGCAACGCTCGATTCAAGGCGTCCCGGGTGATCAAACCTACTAATCCCTTGTTCGCTAGCATGACCGGCAAGTGACGGATGTTGTCCTCTTTCATCAGTCGTTGCGCCTTGGTCACGGAAATGTCAGACTCTATGGTCACAGGATGCGGGGTCATCACTTCTTTTACAAGCATGATTTACTCCCTTTGTTTGTGTTTTGGTGCTCAGCCGTTAGACCCAGAACGCCTTCTTCAGATCGGTGAACTCTTCTACCGGCCCCTCGAAGCGATTGCGCCCCAGTTCCAAGACGTACACATAATCGGCGATCTTGAGCGCTTGGCGGATCTCCTGGTCCACCAGGACGATGGTCATGCCCTCCTCGTCGCGGAGCTGCACCAGCATCTCATAGACCTCCTCCGACAGTAACTTGGCCAGGCCGGCGGTCGGTTCGTCCACCAGGATGACCTTGGGGTCGGTCATCAATGTCCGGCCGACTTCGACCATGCGCTGCATGCCACCGGAGAGCTCGCCTGCTTTGGACTTGCGACGTTCCTCAAGCACCGGGAATCGTTCGTAGTTTTCCTCCAGCTTGCGCTGAATGCGCGCCTTGTCCTTTTTGAAGGTCCATGCGCCCAGCTCCAGGTTCTCCTCGACGGTCATCCAGCGAAAGATGCCCGGCTGCTGGGGAATGTACGAGATGCCCATGTCGATCCGCTCGTGGGTGGGGACACCGATGAGGCTTTTGTCTTCCAGAAGCACTTGACCGGAGTTGGGTTTTAGAAAACCATAGATCGCCTTGAGCAGTGTGGACTTGCCCACGCCGTTGGCGCCGAGGACGGTGGTGATCTGGGCTGTCTGAGCCGTCATCGAGATGCCCTGCAGGATGTTCAGATCTTTGTAATAGCCTACATACAGATCATCTATCTCAAGCATCGACCCCCTCCGATAATTGCATGTCTCCTGGTCCGATGACCACGGCTTCTCCTTCTTCCGCCTCTTCCTCCTCGCCCAGGTAGGCTTCGATGACCGTTGGGTCGCGCTTTACCTGTTCTGGATCGCCGTCGGCGATCAGTTCGCCAAAGTTCAGCACCAGCAGGCGTTTGCTGAGGGTAAAGATCGACTCCATGTCATGACTTATGATGATAAAGGCCTTGCCTTGTTCGTGTACTACCTCGATGTATTCGTAGATCGTTTCCATCAGCTTGGGGTGCACGCCAGCAAAGGGCTCGTCCAGGATGATGATGTCCGGATCAAGCATCAGCAGGCGGCCTAACTCGAGCAGCTTTTGCTGGCCGCCCGAAAGGCCCCGGCCAAACTCGTTGGCCAGGTGCTCCATGGTCAGGAATTCGAGCACCTCGATGGCTTTTTTGTGAAAGTCTCTCTGGCTGGCCGTAGGATGCAGAGCCATGGCCGGGACGAGTAGGTTTTCCAGCACCGTCATGCGCCGAAAGGCACGCGTCACCTGGAAGGTGCGGCCCAGGCCGCGGCGGGCGACTTCGTAGGGCGGTAGGCCGTCGATCCGCTCACCATTGAGCCACACCTGACCGGTGGTGGGCTTGTAGACGCCGTCCATCACGTTGGTCAGCGTGGTTTTGCCCGCGCCGTTTGGGCCAATCAGGCCGATGAGTTCGTTGCCCCGGATGCGAAACGTGACGCCGTTCAGCGCCTGAATGCCGCCAAAGCTCTTGAAAACATCACGGACGTCAAGTTCAATCATGACTCCTCCTCCGTCGATGTCGGACTGGGGGTCCGTAGTCGCTTGGCCACCGTCTCCTCCCGGGCACGCTGCATGAATAGGCGGTCGATGATGGGGTGGAGCAGGCCGTTCTGGGCGAAGCGCAGGGTAAAGACCAGCAGCACGCCAAAGGCGGCGTAGCGCCAGGCGCCTAGCTCGACGTGGAGACCCAGCACATTGATCTCGCGCAATAGCTCCAGGCTGACTCGGCTGAAAAAGGCGCCGACGGCTGCACCGAGCAGGCTCTCCATGCCGCCGATGACGGCCATGGCGATGACCAGCGACATCTGCAGGATCTCCATCGTGTTGGGTGTGACGATGCCCACCTGGTGGTAGAACACCGACCCGGCCAGCCCGACGATGAGGCTGGTGATGACAAAGATCAGCACCTTGTAGCGCACCACGTTCACGCCCATGGCCGATGCCGCTTCCTCGTCCTCCCGCATGGAGCGGACGAACAGCCCGAAGCGGGAACTGGCCAGCCAGTACATAAACCCCATCGCCGCCAGGAGCAGGGCCAGCATGACATAATATTCCTGCACGCCGGTGATCCCTTCCCACAGCTTGCTCAGTTGCAGCCCGTTACTGCCCTCGGTGAACTGGAACTCGGTGAGGAGCCAGATGCGAAAAATCTCGGAAAAGGCGATAGTAAAGAGCGCCAGGTATGCGGCGCGGAGCCGAAGGCAGAGGATGCCGATGATCGTGCCGACCAGGCCGGCCAGCAGCGTCCCGGCGACAATGCCCATCAGCGGTGTTGTGCCCAAATCGCGGCCGAGCAGCCCGGCGGTGTAGGCGCCGATCCCCACAAAGGCCATGTGGGCAAAGGAGAATTGGCCGGCGATGCCGGCCAGCAAGGCCCAGCTGGAGGCCAGAATGGCGTAAAAGTAGGCGCCGGTTACGACGGACATCTGATACGGTGAGTTTCTTAGATAGAGGGGAGCCATCGCCAGCAACGCGATAAGCACCGCGGCGGCGATCCAACGGGGTTGCAGCAAGCGGTTCATGATGGCTCCCTCCCGAACAACCCAGTGGGCCGCACTAGCAACATCAGGGCAAAGATGATGAGGCCAAAGGCGGTCTTGTAGGCGGCGCCCTTGCTCGGATCGGGGTAGCAGCCCGCGCCCAACGCCTCCACCAGGCCAATGATCAAGCCGCCCAGCAGCGCGCCCGGCACTGAGCCCAGACCGCCCAGAACGATGATGACGTAGGAGCGGGTCGAAGCGGTCATGCCCACCCAGGGTACCCAGGTAAAGACCGGGATCAGCGCGGCGCCAGACATCCCGGCCAGCATTGTGCCGATGCCAAAGGCCAGCGTGTTCATCCGCAGGGGGTTGATGCCGGTGACGGCGGCGGCTTGCTTGTCCATGCTCACAGCCCGCAGAGCCTTGCCGGTCCAGGTGCGGTTCAGGAGGTATAGCAGCAGGCTGATGAGCACCACGCCGATGGCTGCGGCGATGACTCGATTGGGGATCATGATCAGCGGTCCCAATTGCAGGCTGCCTGCTTGCAGATAGGTGTCTGTTTTCTGGGAGAAGGGACCGACGATGGCCAGGGTCGTGTACTGTAGGAAGAAGCCAAAGCCAAAGGTGACCAGGATGGCGTACTCCCCGGCGCGCTCAACGCGGCCCAGATGCATGGGCCGCAGGAACAGCCGCTCGAAACCAAAGCCGATAAGCATAGTGACGAGCCCGGCGACCGGCACGCCCCAAATGGGGTTGATCGGCATTCCCAGCCGCTCGGCAAAGAGCTGCAAGAGATAGTAGGACACATAGCCGCCCAGCATATAGAACTGGCCATGGGCAAAGCTGATGACCCCTTGCACAGAGTAGATCAGCGTTAGCCCCACGGCCATGAGGGCATAGATGGAGCCGATGACCAGGCCGTTGGTCGCCTGGTTGGCCACGTAACTGGCGTTCGTGACGCAAAAGTTGTCAGACTGGGTGATGGCGAACAGACCGAACAGTTCGATGGCTGCCAAGATACCCGTGCCGCCGGCCCAGTACCAGCGGCCCAGGTCTGGCGTAAAGTACCACAGGGGTCCCAGAAGCAGCGGACCCAGGGTCAAGCCGCCCAACCCGCCCACGAGCCGGGCCGGCGAGTCGTCCAGGCCCTTGCGCCGATAGACCCGCGGCAGGCCCCAGGCGCCAACCAGGGCCCATACCGGTCCCGCTAGTACCAGCCAGATGATGGGAATCGTCATGTAAACAGACCTCCTTTGGCCTTGGAGAGACGAAAGACGATGGTTCGTCCTTTGTCAGAAGAAGGTTGAGGAACAGCCCCAACACGAGGTCGGGGCTGTTCCTTTGACGACCTACTCTGCCCCAATACTGCTACGGTGTCGTGCCGGGGACGATGTAGTTGGTGTCGTGGGTCTGGTAGACTTCGGGCCAGATGACGGCCGCATCTTTCCAGTCCTGGTTGGGCTCAAAGTACTGGATCAGAAGGACGGCCGGATCGGGCCACTGGTGCCACATGTAGGCCGGCACGCTGCCGTCGTCGGGGATGGGGTTCTGGCTGGTGTACTTGAACCAGTAGCGTCCCTGCGCCAGGGTGATGTCCGTCTCTTCCAGGGCAGTGATGAGCGCCGTGGACTCGGTGGTGCCTGCCCGCTCGATGGCGTCAGCCAGAATCCAGATGCTGTCGTAGGCCTCCAAGGCGTAGCTGGGTGGATCGCTTTCGAACTGGGCCTTGTAGGCTTCTGCCACGCGGATGGTGGTTTCGTTGTAGAGGCTGGGCGGCAGGCCGACCAGGGAAAAGACGTAGTAGTTGCCATTGGGTACGCTTTCCCAGAACTCGGGCTGGATGGCGACCTGGTTGGCGGTGCCGATGGTGTCCTCCGAGGGGGCGATGCCCAGCTCGGTCATCTGCTGCTCCAGGTTGTAGCTGGACTCGCCGGTGACGGCCACGCGGATGGCGTCGGGCGGCGGGGACATTGCCTGGACACGGGTCAGGATGGGCATATAGTCCTCGGTGCCTAGCTCGACGTAAAAGATACGGTCCTCGTCAACCGAGATGCCAACTTCCTCCATGAAGGCGAGGTCGCTCTCAACCTGGCCGATGCCATAGTCGGTGTTCTCGGCGATGATGACCGGGTTCTCGACGCCCACGGCTGCATACCAGTCGGCCATGGCCCGGCTGTTCATGGACGAGGCGGGTGCGATGCGAAAGACTTCCATGTAGCC
>JASFTJ010000063.1:0-8589 GCA_050053615.1 Anaerolineae bacterium
CTATGAGGGCCCGGCCAACGGCACGCTCGAGCAATCGGTGGCCGGCATGTCCCCGGCCACATCCCAGTGGATCACCTTCACGCTCACCGATCTTGATGTAGGAAAGTATGACATATCGTTATCGATCGATCCTGATAACCAGGTAGCCGAAATCACGGAATGCAACAACCAGGCCACGACGACGCTGCTCGCACCCTCCGACAAGGTCTACCTACCTTTGGTTTTTCGGTAAACTATTTGCGGCGTCTTTTACGCAAGCTCTGCTAGGCAAGCGGTTGAGAAAGCGCTATCTCTGCCGCAGCCACAAGCTATGCCAATTCACACGTCTTTACCCTGTCGCACCAGGCTAGCCCGCCGAATATTGATCATCATCCTGGCGGCCTATGTTTTGCTGGCCGCAGCCTATAGCTTTGCCACACCGCCATGGGAGGCGCCGGATGAACCCTCCCACTACCGCTATGCAGAATACCTTGCCGGCCACAGCTCACTGCCCCCGCCGACACCACCGCAACAAGGGCACTTTTGGCAACATGGATACGCAACGTCTTTGTATGAATGGTACCAGCTTCCGCTCTACTACGCGCTAGTTGCTCCGCAGCTTGCGGTTATGGACCTGCTAAAGCCTGAGTCGATCCCGCTGACCTTTCCGCCGATAAACCCAGACTTTCCAGCCAGCGCTGTGAACCTGTTTAGTGTCCCCTCTGAGCATTCGCTTCAATCTGTGTTTGCTCCTGCGGGGCTTCGCGTCGCGCGGTTCTTTTCCATCTTGTTGGGACTGGCTACACTCGTGGCAACCTATCGGCTGGCCCGGTTGGTCTCTTCCGGCCATGACGATTCGTCTGGTAACGAGGTGACGGCTCTGACTGCCACCGGGTTTATGGCCTTTGTCCCCCAGTTCACCTTCCTGAGCGGATATGTCACCAGCGACAATCTTGTTAATCTCGTGTCAGCGCTGTGCCTACTGGCCTACATCCATCTGCTCGAACGATCGCGGACGCCAACCATGCGGCGGATCCTCGGCACGGGGCTGATCGTCTCCCTGGCGCTTTGGACCAAATTGTCCTTACTGTTTCTTCTGCCGCTAGGGCTATTTTGCTTGCTCTGGCGCTTTGAGCAACACCGGTCGCCCAGGTTGTGGATTGTGCAAAGTGTGGGATTTACCGGCGCAGCACTTGGCCCCTTCATCCTCGGGCTCATATTTTTGCCAGGTATGAAGGATCAGCTGGCCTTTGCCAGAGAAATCCTTCGACCAAAGCCCGAGTATTTGTCGCTGCAATACGTGATTGACCTCTGGCCACTGACCAATGCCTCCTTCTGGGGACGATTCGGCTGGATGAATATCGCAACCCCAACGTGGATTACGCGAACATTGACTCTACTTGCTCTGATCGGCCTGGTCGGTTCACTTGCCCTGCTTTTACGGGGGAAACACCGTAACGCTGGACACCGATGGGAGTCGCTTCTCTTGCTCTGGATAGTCTGCGGACTTGTTCTGGTCGGCTTTGTTCAATTCAACTTCTCAGTGCGTCAGCCACAGGGACGACTGCTTTTTCCCGCGCTCTCGGCGTTCGTGATCCTTGTAGCCTCCGGATTCAGCTACTTGACTGGTCGGTATCGGGGAGTCGTTGGGTCGGCATTAGTCCTTATCGTCTTTGTCATTAATCTGATCAGTCTTTTCGGTTCCCTACTACCCGCTTACACCTATCCTTTCTGAGCTGATGGTCTTCAGTCGATTTCGCCGTCTCACCAGCGCTGAACTCGTTCAAATCGGTGCCAAGCTGCCTACCATCATTGTCGTCGCGCTCGTCCTACGCCTGGGAGTGGCCGTTTTCCTGCCGCCGCCGGATGACTTTATGTATCTGACGGAACCGGGTTGGACGGCGGCGAATCTGGCCGCAGGTCGCGGCTATGTCTACGATTTTTATGGAACCCGACCAGAGTCACCGCTGCTGGCCTTTGTTCCCCCCTTACACCCGTGGCTAACTGCTCTGGCCTTGGTGCTCCCCAATCCGCCTCTGGCCTATGGTGCGTTCCAGGCTGTCCTCGGAACGCTGACCGTTTGGTTGATCTATCGACTGGCGGAAGGCATGGCCCACAGGCGAATAGGTGCGCTCGCGGGATGGGGCGCCGCTTTGTATCCAGCTCACGTGTTGTTGGTCGGCCAACCTGTTTCGGCCATACTCCATACATTTTGTCTAACGGCCGTTTTGGTGGCTTGCTGGCGGACCTACGTGCAACCCACAGCAAAACAAGTGGTTCTAGCCGGTGCATTAGTGGGTCTCTTTGCCCTCGGCCGACCGCAGATTCTGGCCTTTGTTCCCGTCATTGTCGCGTGGTTGGCCTTGAACAAACTGCGCGGAAGACGACTGTGGCAGGCGGCAGCAGCACTCGTGCTGACGCCCATGGTCATCGTTGCCCCCTGGCTAGTGCGCAACGCCGTAGTGCTGGGTGAGCCGTTCCTCCTGTCCACCAATGCTGGCGCCACCTTTTGGAACGGCAACAACCCCTTTACTACCGGCAGTGGCCATGACGTGTACGCAGACAAACTGGCTGCTTACCGGGGTGTGAAGCGTGATGCTGAGCTGCCTGACGTGTACGAACACCCGGAACCATATCCCTTCCCTCCCGAGGTTGAAGCTCGGCTCCAAACCATCCCAGAGTTAGAGTTATCCCAGGCGCTTTTTCAGGCGGGACTCGACTACATCCGCCAGCAGCCTGTGGATTGGCTCAAGTTGGAGGGGCGAAAATTGATTAGTTTCTGGTGGTTTCGCCCCAATTTGGGGGCCAACCCATTGTATCGAGACCACTGGACCATGCTCTACCGTGTTCAGTACGCCCTGCTGCTTGTTCTTACTGTCGCCGGCATGGCGATCTCGGCGCGACACTGGCGCAAATACTCGCTTATCTACGCCGTCTTGGTTTTCTATACGTTGTCACACACGATATTTCACGCTTTGACCCGATATCGCTGGGAGATTGAACTGTTGCTGTTGATCTTTGCCGCCGTGGCCCTGGACGCAGCCTGGCACAAGTTCAAGGAAAGGCTAGCTGGCGAATGACCGCAAAAACCTCGTCGCCACCAATCCTGCTGAAGTGGTTGGCCGACTGGCAAGTGATCCCTGTTGGACTTTTGGTTCCTATTCTGGTCTTTCCCACGCATAATCCCAGTGCAGTGGTGGCCTTGGCTCTACTGATGATACCTGTGCTGTGGATCCTGCATCGGCTGGCCCGCGGCCGCTTTGTTACTGCCACCCCGGTCGATATACCTCTTTTCATCTTGCTCCTAACTCTGCCGGTTGGTGTGTGGGCCGCAGCCCTGCCCGATCTGGCTATCCCGCACGTGATCAAGTATTTGCTTGCAGTGGCATTCTTTTATGCCCTGGTCAACACCCTGACCACCAGCCGCAAAGTGAAACTGGCTGGCTGGGTTGTACTGATTGCGACAGCGCTAGTGGCAGGGGTAAGCATGCTGGGTACTGCTTGGAGTGGCGGATCCAAATTTCTCCCAGCCAGCCTGACCGATCGTATCCCGCGCTTGATCAACGCCTTCTGGAATCCAAAGGGCTTTCACCCAAATATCGTGGGAGGCATTTTGACCATGCTCGTGCCGGTGACGGCCGCCTATGCTTGGGGGGCTCGCACCTGGCCGCACCGCCTGCTTTTGGGACTGCTCTTTGCGGGGGAGACGCTTGCCTTGGTTCTGACCCAATCCCGGGGCGCCCTGCTAGGATTTGCCGTCGCGCTGATTGTAGTGGCAGTGGGCCGCGAGCGGCGGTGGGCATGGGCCGTGCCGGTGCTGATCGTGGCAACTGCTGTTGGTGTTGCGCTCTATGGCGTGCAGCCTTCGCTGGATCTGTTAATGTCGAGTGTGGGGGACAGCGTCGTTCAGAGCGGTGAGGGGCGGCTCGAGCTTGTCTCTCGCGGGCTCTATATGATTCAAGATTTTTCATTTACCGGCATTGGGTTGGGCATGTTTTCCCGAGTGTTGCCGCTTCTCTACCCCCTCTTTCTGGTGGGACCGGACACCGAGGTGCCGCACGTGCACAACATTTATCTCCAGATGGGAATAGACCACGGCCTTCCAGGGTTGATCGCTTTTCTGGCGTTTCTCGTCCTACTGTGGGTGATGGGTGTCCAAGCGATTCGTTCCAGTCGGGGGCGGCCATGGGAGCCGCTGGCCATTGGACTACTGGCGGGATTGGCCTCCCATCTTGTACATGGATTGGTAGATACGATCGGCTTCACACCGCGCGCCAGCATCATCGTTTGGGGGCACTTTGGACTGCTGACGGCCGTGTGGTGCTGGACCCAAACATGCGCTTCAGCCAAATACGATATGGGAGTCGGTTCGGCTGAGACAAAAGTGGATAGCCAAACAAATGCAGAGATGGGTTCAGCTTGTCCTTAGTGTGCTGTTGAGTGCGGCCGGCCTGTTCCTGGCGCTTCGCGGCGTCGACTGGGAGGCTTTGGGCTCTGCATTGCAAACGGTACACCTAGGCTGGTTGCTGGCGGCCGTGGTAGCCGAAATACTTGCCGTTTGGATAAATGCCATTCGCTGGCGCTGGCTTTTTTGGCCCCATCACAGTCCTCGGACCAGGCGTTTGTTCGGCATCCTCAATGTTGCACAATTGGCCAACACCGTGCTTCCCGGCCGCCTGGGACTCCCGCTGCGAGCAGTCCTGGTTGGGGGTGGAGGACAGATCAGCCGTGTCACAGCACTGACCACCTTGGCGGTGGAGAAAGTGCTGGAGGGTGCCACCTTACTCCCGATCGGCGCGGTGTTGCTCTTGGTTCTCGATCTACCGGACTGGCTGCGCGCCTCGACCATCCTCAGTGGATGTCTCCTGTTGGGATTGCTTTTGGCCTTTGGCGGCGGGCTGCGTTGGAAAGAGCCGTTCTTGGCCTGGATTTCTAGGTGGTCGACCGGCCGCTTGTACAGCATCGCCCACTCCCTGTTAGCCGGTCTCGACTCGCTTCGCTCGACGCGAGCGCGTTGGCGACTGTGGATTTGGTCGCTCGTGTACTGGGCAGCAGTGGCGACCGTCAATGGGTTCGCCATCCAGGCAGCGGGATTGGACGTTTCGCCCATCGCGGTGCTGGTCCTACTGTTTGTGCTGCAAATCGGCGTGCGCCTACCTTCCTTCCCCGGCAACCTTGGAGTTTTTGATTACTTGGGAGTCGTGTCTTTGGCCATCTTTGGGATTGAAAAGACTCCAGCTCTAGGAGTCACACTGCTGCTTCATCTGGTCTTTTACCTGCCGCCCAGCCTCCTGGGCGTGGGGTATCTGTTGTGGACCAACACAAGGCTCTGTGAGTTGAGGCAGGCAGCACTACCCTTTCAAGAGAGTTGAACGTACTTCACGTCGTCGAGGCAACCACAGCCGGCGTCGGACGGCACGTCCTTGACCTTGCTGTGCATATGCGACAGGCAGGCCTGGATGTGACGGTGGCCTGCCCGCTTACACGCGAAAACGCCCGGGACGACACCGCATTTGTGGATAGGGTGGAAGCGGCCGGGGTGCCGGTTGCCGTGATTCCCATGCGGCATGGCATTCACCCGTTAGCCGACCTGCAAGATTACGCTCACCTGGTCCGATTGATAGAGCGGGACGGCTATGATGTGCTTCACACGCACAGCTCCAAGGCGGGTGTGTTGGGGCGCCTGGGCGCCCGGCGCTGTCGGGTTCCGGCCAGTGTCTATACGCCCAATGCCTTTGCCTTTCTCGGTGCACAGAATCGGTTCTATCGCTGGCTGTACCGCACCATCGAGCAATGGTTCGGCCAGCACCTGACCGACGCTCTGATTTGTGTCAGCCAAACAGAGATGGCGCTGGCAGAGCAGTGGGCCATTGCCCCTTCAGATCGGCTAGTTCTGGTGGAAAACACAATTGCTGCCCTGCGCTTTGCTCCGAGCGTCGATCCGGCCACAGCCAAGACCGCCCTGAGGCTAGATCCAGACCGACCGGTCGTGGGCTACGTTGGCCGACTGGCCAAACAAAAGGGAATTGAGTATCTGATCCAAGCCGCACGGCAGGTGCTTGCCCAGAGAACAGCCGCTCAGTTCGTTCTGGTGGGTGAAGGAGAATTGGAAAACGCAGTGCGCCAGATGATGGCCCGGGACCAACTGGACAATCACGTGCTGCTGACCGGTTACCGGGCAGACATTCCCCAAGTACTGACGGCGCTGGACATATTCGTGCTTCCTTCCTTGTATGAGGGGCTGCCCTACACGCTGATGGAGGCAATGGCCGCTGGACGAGCCGTGATCGCGACCGATGTCATGGGCAACCGGGACCTGATTCAGGTGGGGCAGACCGGGTTGTTGGTCCCTCCGCGTGATGCCGATGCCTTGGCCCAGGCAATACTTACCCTTCTGTCCTCATCTGAGGAACGAGATCGCTTGGGCGCCATGGCTATGGCCGCAGCCCGATCACGCCCGACCCCCAAGCAAATGACGCGCCAGGTGATAGAACTGTACACGAGAATCCTGAGGCAAAAGGGACTTTGAGGAACATGCTGGCATGGACGCCGTCCCTCTTGATCTCCACATACTGACGCCGTCCATAACAGCGCGTAGGCAAACATCATGAAACAGGTCTTCCAAAGCCGACAAATAGCGATCGTCGTGGCCCTGTTCCTAATCGGCGCAGGACTCGTGGTAACAATCCAGGGGGCTCTCATCTTTGTTCGCCCCAAACTGACCCCCACGATCACGCCGTCCCCCACCATGGAAGAACGGCTGGTTCCTACCCCAACCGTCTCTGGGACAGCAGAGGGTCGCCCCTCTGCCCAACCCCTGGCCCAGGTCACACGGACGGATGACGCCCCAACCCAGATGACCCCAACCCCAAGCCCGACGCCCAGCCCATCCCCAACGCCGTCTATTTCGAAAACGCCAAGCCCGTCTCCGACGACGACCCCAATTCCCGCTACGGCAACGCCAACCCAGCAAGTCTTGCCAGGGATGTATTCAGCCCGTCAGCGGATCGGGGTCGTGGTTCGCTCGGGCCTGGACGAGTATGACATCCCACGACTGGGCGCTGGCTGGTACCTAGCCGGCCCGTCCGGGGAAAATCCTCTGCAGTCTGTCGGGATAGAGGGCGTTCAGGGGATACTCGTGTCTGGAGACACGTTTTCACCCGGCGTTGCCGACTTGCAGAGCATTGCGCGCCGCCGTCCGGGCGCGCTGTGGTTGCTGGGGAATGAGCCGGATGTGATTTGGCAGGGCAACGCCACACCCCAGGAATACGCCAAAATCTATCACGATGTGTATACCCTGCTCAAGGAGGCAGACCCCACTTGCCGGATCGCCATCGGCAGCATCTCTCAAGTCACCCCGCTGCGACTGCGCTACCTGGAAGCGGTACTTGCCGCCTACCTGGAGGCGTACGGCCAGCCGATGCCGGTGGATGTGTGGAACATCCACCTCGCCATTCTCCGCGAGGAACGGGGAGCGTGGGGCGTGGACATTCCACCCGGCCTGCCCGACGATACGGGCATCCTGTACGAGATCGAGGACAATGCCAATGTCGAGATCCTACAAGAGCAGGTCTGGATCTTTCGCCGCTGGATGGCAGAGAGGGGCCTGCGGGACACGCCGCTCATCGTCACCGAGTTCAGCGTCCTGATGCCACCTGAGTACGGGTTTCCCTTCCAGACAGTGCGCGACTTCATGATCGATGCGTTTGATTTCTTGTTGACCGCCAGGGATAGCGAACTCGGCTATCCAGCGGACGGCAACCGCCTGGTTCAACGGTTCGCCTGGTACAGCGTTGCTGACACCGTCTACTATACCGGAAACCTGTTCGATCCGGAGACTGGACAGATCACGCCCTTGGGTCGGGCCTTTGCCGAGTTCGTGGCGGGTCTGGCCCCCTAACCTGCGGACAACTTCCCAATACCCCGGCCGTATGGTATCATAGAAACAGCAACCCTTGAGTTCAGATTATGATTAATTGGTGGGGTCTTTTTCACAACTCGCTGTGGATCGTAGGACTGGCGGGAGCGCTGGCGGCCTTGAGCGTGGCCAGCTACCAGGCCCGCGTGCAACAGATTCGACTGCGACAGAAATTGAACGAGCCTGGGTTTCAGGTTCCGTTCAACGCTTGCCTGTCGCTGTTCTGCCTGGGGCTGCTGTTCAGCGGGCAGAGCTGGTGGGAGAAGGCCATCTGGGCTCTACTGGCTGTCCTCTTTGCCGGACAAGCGATCTGGCTCTGGCGCAAGCAGCGCCCACAGCCCAAGCCGCCGACGGCGGCAGTCCGGCCCCGAGCCCGATCGGTCAAATGGCTGGGGTGGGGATTGATGCTGGCCGGCCTGCTGTTACTGATCGCCTGGACGATCGTCACCGGGTTGCAGGTTCTCGGCCACGCTCGTTCGCTGCAATCACATCTCTATCACCTGGAGCAGATGACTCAGGGCAACGCGAGCCAATTGGAGCTCACCGATCTCAAGACGGCCGGCCAACACCTATCTGGCATGCGCCAGGATCTGCAAGCTATCGACTTCAAAGTGGGGCCGCTGCTGCCGGCCGGTCGGTTACTGAGCTGGGTGCCCAAATACGGTGGAGACTTGGCAGCCGCTTCGGACCTG
>JASFTJ010000064.1:0-8524 GCA_050053615.1 Anaerolineae bacterium
CAGCGCGGGATGGCGTGCGCGCTGTTCTTTTTGACTTTGACGGCACGCTAGTCTTTCATAATCCGGACAGCTTTGACGTGATTAGCGCCTTCTGCGCCGATATCGGCCAAGCCCTCGACGCGAAAGCCGAGTGGCAGGGACGGCGAATGCGACACGAGTATTTTGTAGACCCTGTCATCCGCGACAAGCTGGATGATTTCTCCCCTGACGAATTCTGGCGGCATTTCAACCGCTATCTGTTGAAGGCCATGGGCATCCAGGGTGATCTGGAGCGACTGGCAGAAGAGGTCACGGCGCAGTTTCAAGATGTCGAGTTGGTCTACCATTGCCCTGAGGCTGGCTGTCGCACCTTGTCCAAACTCCGCGCCAGAGGCTATGACCTGGGGCTGATCACCAACCGGGAGATCGTGGACCGTTTCTACGAACTGCTGGACCAGATGGCGCTGCGATCCCACTTTGACATGACCCTGGCCTCGGGTGAGGTGGGCATCCGCAAGCCGGAGCCAGGCATCTTTGCTGCCGCCTTGGAGCGGATGGGGGCGGTTGCCGACGAGTCGGTCTATGTCGGCGATAACTACTGGGCCGACGTGATCGGCGCCCAATGCGCGGGCGTGACGCCGATTCTGTTCGATCCGCATCATCTCTTCCCTGAAGCCGATTGCCTGATTGTGGAGCGCATTGAAGACCTGCTGGTATGGCTTCCCTGATTGCTCTGCACACCCATACCTCCCGATCCTTGCTTTGGCCGCATGATAGCGGGGAACCCGTCAAGGCCTGCGTCCTGCTGGATGTGGCTCCTGCTGCCGCGGATCCATCGATCCAGTACGCGCAGACTACCGCCTGTAGCCAGGAGAGCGACTGGATCGAATTCGGCCACAAAGCGGCGGTTGATCACCTGAGGTTGGCATGCACAAGCCACGCTACCCCGAACTGATCGTTGGTGCGTTACTGGTGAACACGCAAGGCGAGGTGTTCGTTGCGCGCTTTAGCAAGGTGGAGGGGCGCTTTGCCATCCCCGGCGGTCACGTGGAGTACGGCGAAACAGTGGCCGAGGCTCTGGTCCGCGAGCTCTGTGAGGAGACCGGTCTTGTACCGACCCGCTACCGATTACTCCGCGTCAGCGAACGGATCCGCCCGCCCCTCTACAAGGACGGCACGCATCACCTGGTCTATCTCGATTTCCTGGTGGATCGGTGGACGGGGGAGCTGCAGTTGGACGGCGTGGAATTGAATGACGGCCGGTGGCTCGCGCCGCAGGCGGCCCTAGACTTGCCGCTGACGTTCACTACCTGCCAGGTTATCCAATTCTACCTGGCCCATAGCGACGGTGGCGCCTGTCGCTACGAACCGGGCAGAGCTGACTGAGTTCTGTCGTCTGGATTGGTCCCAGTCTCTCAGGCCCCTCAGCTTTGCTCGCTTTTTTTGTCGCCTCAGTTTTTTCGGCCGCGCAACCATCTGGGGGATGCCCGCCAGATGATAAACTCGGCAATGCCCCAGGGGTGATATTGTGATGAATTGGTCGTTTGCACGCGGATGTAGCGGGCTGCCACGGGCGGGAACTCGACATCCAGGGCTCCCCAGTTGTCGTCCTTACGACCAATCTCCTGCCAGTCTTGATCATCGGTCGAGACATGCACTATGTAGCCACGGGGTTGTTGGTTCTTGGGATGCTCCAGAACCACACGCTCGATCTGGTGAATGGCGCCCATATCGACCTTGAACCACATGCTGGGCTTTTGCTTGACCGCCCGAGTGTTCCAGCTCGTGTTGAGGCTGGCATCAATTGCCTCATCTGCGTCACCAGTGTAGTGGCTGGCTTCGGCCCCAGCCCACGGTTCGGCAAGGGCAACTGCAATCTCGCTGATCTTCCAAGTCGCCGGCCAGTCGGGCTTGCCGGTCTGTTCCAAACGCAGATACCGGGCCGCGCAAGGAGCAAAAGCCACGTCCACGTCGCGCCAGTTGGGCTTTTGCTCCGCCACCAGGCGCCAATTGAGCCCGTCCTCCGACAGTTTGACGTTGTAGCCCACCGGGAATCCGCGTCCAGGCGTGGCGACTTTGACACGGTCCAGCACCAGAATCTCTCCAAGGTCCACCTGGAACCACATGCCCGGCTCTTGGTCGGTTCCGCTGCCCCAGACGGTGGCAGGGTCGCCGTCAAAAGCCAGATCCACGTCGGCGGCATTGTGACTGGCCTGCGCTGACCACGGGACAAAGAGTGCTTCGTCCGAGATCTCGACCGGCACCTCTAGCGGGGTGCCCCCCTTCCGGAAGAACCAGGCTTCGCCTTCTCGCAACAAGTCCCAGCGCAGTGTGTAGTGCCCGGGCAGCGGCGGCGTCTTGAAAGCCACATCGGTCAGATCCACGGACTCGCCCGAGTCTACGCTTTGCGGCAGCGGGATGCGGAAGGTGTCCCATGGTTCTGTCAGTTTGCCATCCTCGGTGAACCAATGATACGCCAGGTGCACCGGATGCTTCCCGCCTGACGCCCACGCAGCCGTCCCGACGTTGCGTAGACGCAGGCTGGTGTGTTGCTCCTCGTCTGGGGGCATCCATCGGGGCCACGGCTGGAGCATCTGCCAGGCTGCGTCATACTCGGTACTTGTGATCTGGAAAGCTATTTCCATCACAGCCATACCTGCGCTCGAAAGCCAGTTCTGATTTTGCATCAGGTCCCATACCAGGCGGTAGGCCCCCGGCGTTTGAGGGGACACAAGCTCTATATCGCGAAAGACGGCCGTTTCGCCGGGCTGGATGGTTCGGGGCAGCTTCCCGGTCTTGGTTCCGGTGACAGGCACCACGTCGCCCCGAGCATCGAGCCAGCGATAGCCGAGTTCGATCGCTTGAGCGCCGGTCTCTGTCCATGGCTGGACGCCGACGTTCTTGACCTGGATGAGGGCGGTTCCCACCTCGCCGGCTTGCAGACGCTGCGGCCCGCTGTAGTCCAACCACTCGGCCGCATAGTTGGGTAGGGCTGGCGCGATCTGCACCTGAGTCTCGTGCGGCGCCGAGCCCTTCCAGTGAAACCAAGTGACCATCTCCTCGACCATGTCCATCATCAAGATGTACTCGCCCGCCTGGGCAGGAAGCTGGATCCTGGCGTCCAGTGTGATTTCTTCACCTGGCGCCACGTCTCGAGTCAGTGCGGTCCGCAGTCCATCGGCCACCACAACCTCACGATCCGCGTCGAGCCATTTATAAGTCAGGTTAAAGGGGTGGTCGCCGCCTGGCTTCCAGGTGAGCGCGCCGTTGTTGCGCATCTGAACCGAGAAGGTCACCCTCTCGCCTGCCGTCCCCGTGGATGGCGCGGCGACACTCAGCCAGTCCACGCGATAGCGGTCGCCCACCCGGACGGGATCCGACTGCCAGACCGGCGAGCTACGATCTGCGAACCAGTCATCTGCGCCCTCAACCAAGTCCAGTTCTAGGGTGTAAAAGCCGGGCTTGTCAGGCGCCTGCACCGTCACTTCAGGTAGTGCAACCGTCTCACCCGGGTCGGCTGGCGATGGGAGAGCAGTGCGCTCTCCCTCCGTCGTCCCCCCAGAGGCATCGATCCAACGGTAACCCAGCTTGACGGCTTGGGCCCCTGTTTTGGCCCAGGTGGCCCGACCGTCATTCCGTACCTTGACGCTGAACTTGACCTCGGCGCCCAGGTCCATCCGTCCCGGCGCCTCCACCTCCAGCCAGGCCACGCGGTGGGAGGGCTGTATCCGGGGCAAAACGACGGCGTACTCGTTGTTCATCGCATCGCGAAAATCATCCTGCACGCCCGGCTTGTTTTCGATGGCCCAGCCGACTTGCCTCGGGTCCTGATCGTTGCCAATAATCCAACGATACAGGATCAGGGCCTGAATGGGCTGGTTGACTGGATTCTGGTTCCAGTCGTTGATCTCTTTGTAAGCATTGCGCACCCAGCCCGTGTTTGCATCCTTCCAGGCTTCGTACTCGTCGGTCTCGGTGATGTACACCGGCCGGTCGCGCAGCTGGGGTGGGATCACAGCCATAAAGTCACGATAGACGCGGAACTCGTTGTGCAGGTGCTTGACTCGCGAGTCCTGCATTTTGGCGTCGCTGAACACCAGGTTGGGGTCCTGGCCGTGTGTGTATGCGTGCAAGGCGATGCCGTCCACCTCATCGCCCAACAGTTCCAGGATGTCGGCCAGGTATTTTGCAAAGTCACCGGTCTCGTTGCCGGGGTACGTAGTCTGTATATTGTACGGTCCCACAGCTCCGACGACCACCTGGTCATCCTCGTGGCCGGTCCGGCTGCGTATCTGACTTCGGCATTTTTTGAAGCAGGAGGCGTAGCGCTGCGGGGTGATCGCCTGACCGTTGGGGCCGCCAGGCCGCTCCCAGGCCAGGTTCATCTCATTGCCGATAATCCAGATATGGCAGCCGGGACTAGCTGCCACAAAGTTGCCACAGCGCCGGGCAAAGTCATCGTACCGGCTGGAATGGGGAATAGTGCCGTCGGTCTCGTAGCCATGGTTGAGCCGGACGATCACGCCCAGATTCTTGTTGGTCAGATCCGTGTAGTTGCTGCCGTTGTGATTATTCGGATCAGCCCCCAACTCTTCGGTGACCAGCACCCAGCCGCGCTTGCCTTTTTCGATCATCAGGTGCTCGCCACCCCGGTCGTGCATGCCGAAAATGTACGGGGGATAGATTGTTGACATCTCTAACCTCCTGCATGTGCCATAGAAGCAACTAGAACCTCCAACAACTCTATTATACTCGAAACTACATCGGGAGGCAAGATGCTTTTGATCCATCCCGAGCTGTGGTATACTGCAATCATGGATGCTTCGAAACAGCGGCCGGGAGTGCGAACTCTGGACCGCAAAGCGCGCCGGAATCGTCGTCTGGTGCTGTGGATGTTGATTTTGCTGGCGCTGGGCCTGCGGTTGGCGCGTCTCACCTTCCAGCCCCTATGGTGGGACGAAGGCTGGAGCCTGTATTTTGCCGCGACAGATTTGGGCGCCATGCTGAACCTGACGGCTGTGGATATCCACCCTCCGTTCTACTACCTCTTGCTCCAGCTCTGGACCCAGGTCTTTGGCCCCGGTCCCCTCTCGGTGCGGTTGCTGTCGGCGCTGGTTGGCACGGCAACGGTGCCGCTGCTCTACGCCACAGGCAAGCGTCTCCTGGGCGAAAAGGCTGGATTGCTGGCGGCGTTCCTGTTGGCGATCTCGCCGTTTCACATCTATTATTCGCAAGAAGTGCGGATGTATGGCCTGGTGACATTGCTGGGGCTGGCGGCGTTCTATTTTGCGCTGCGTTGTGAATCAGGCCCTTCCGGGGCGCCACGCTCAAATTGGGGAATCGGGCGATCGGGAAACTTGGTGGGGTACGTGCTTGCGGCGACGGCGGCGCTGTACACGCAATATTACGCTGTTTTCCTGCTCCTGGCGCTGAACTTGGCCGTTCTGGTACGGCACTTTCTCCCTTCCCTTGGGGGAAGGGGAGATCGACACACAGACGCCAATCTCCCCTCCAACCCAGCCCTCCCTCCCGGCGGGGCAGGGGGCTTGCTCCCCTGGCTTGGCGCCCAGCTCGCCGTGGCGCTGCTCTACCTGCCCTGGCTGTGGTACGCTGGTGAAAAGCTCGTCACCTATGTCGGCTTCAAGATCAGTGTCGAACAAGATCCTTCGTTAGGCCTACTCACCTACCTGGGACGGCACCTGGCTGCCTTTACTTGGGGGCACGCCGAGGGCCTCTTGGCTGAGTGGTGGTGGGTGGGGCTGTTGCCGCTTGCGGCTCTTTTTCTGCTTCTCGTCTTGCGCCGAATGGCTGCTAGATATTGGAGATTGGGGATTGGTCAATGGTCATTGGTCATTGTCGTCATCACGCTGGCCTGTGGATTCGTGGTCAATCTCGTCCTCCCCTTCAACCCGCCGCGCTTGGAGCGACTGCTTCTCCTGACTTTGCCGGCCTATCTGCTGCTGATCGCTGGCGCACTCCAGGTTCTGTGGCGCCGCCACCGCCTTCTGGTCAGCCTGACCGCCACGGCTTTTGTCGTCCTTGGTCTTTTGTCCTTGGTCTTTTTCTACACTGTCCCCCGCTACCCTGATGATTACCGACCTGTCGCCGAACGGGTGCGCGCCCTAGGCCTGCCCGGCGATGTCGTGGTCTGTGTCCATCCTTGGCAGGTGGGTTACCTTCAGGCATATTTCCCCGCCGATGGCCGGCTCGAGCTCTTCCTGACACCTCGCGAGGTGATCCCTCGCGAGCGTCAGCTGTGGGCCGACGCCCCGGCGCTTATGGCCGCCGAATTGGATCGCCTTCTGGTCGAACACGGGCGGCTCTGGCTGTTGGACCACCGGGCCATGGGCCGCGTGCTGGAAAGCGAGATCGAAGCTCACCTGTTGGAACATGGCTATCATACGTTGAGCGAGTGGAACGGCCAGAACACGGTTCTCTCTTTGTTCGTAGCGGGAGAACCAGCGGCGCAGCCGATAACGGCTCGGTTTGGCGAGTGGTTGACCCTGGAAAGCGCCGCCCTGACCCCCGGCCCCCTGGAATCGGGCTGGGGCGTCGTCGCCATAGATCTGACCTGGCAGCTTTCAGAGCAGCCTGTCGACGACTATGCGATTGGCCTGCGGCTGGTAGGCCAGACCGGGCACGTCTGGGCCCAGCGCGACAGCCCGCCCAATGGCGGTCTGGATGAGTTTGCCGAGTGGCCGGCCGGCGAACCGCGTCAAGACCACCACGGCCTGCTGGTACCGGTCGGCACGCCACCGGGCGACTATCGCCTCACTCTGCGTGTCTACCGCAGCGATGACGTTTCCGTGCTGCCCGTCACGTTTGAAGGTGGAGGCGGCGGCGAGGTGACGCTGGGCAGCGTCCGCGTCGTCCGGCCGGAGACGCCACCGCCGGTCGAGGCGCTGCCCCTCCACTCGCTGAATCCCACCGACGTCGGCGACCGATTGCGCTTGTTGGGCTACGCCGTGCACGACGAGTCGGTGCGGGTTGGCGAGTCTGTGGACGTGGATCTGTTCTGGCAAGCACTGGCCGATCCGGGCGAGGATTTTCTGCCAAAGCTACAATTGGTGGCGGGCGACGATGTGATAGTCGAGTGGGTAGAAAAGCCGGTGGCTGGCACGTATCCTACGGCCTGGTGGCAGGCCGGCGATCTGGTTCGCGATCCCCACGAACTGCCCATCCCGGCGACGGTGTTGTCCGGTGGCGCTGAAGGATTCTTCGATCTTGAACTCGGTCTGATCCGCGCCAGCGACGGTCAACTAGTGGAATTTGAGTCGGGAGAGACCATTCTGAAACTTGCCAACGTCAAAGTGGTCGGCCGCAGGTACAACTATGAGCCGCCGTCGCCAAAGCATGATCAGGTGGCCCGGCTCGGCGCGAGCGTGGAGCTAGTCGGCTACGACCTGGGGGAGACGGCGCCAACACCTGGCTCGTCGCTGGACGTCAGACTCCACTGGCACGCCCTGGAGACGCCCGACAAGAACTATCATGCCTTCGTCCACCTGCTCGACGCCGAGGGCAACATTATGGCCCAGGCCGACGGCCCACCGGGCAGCGGCGAATACCCAACCCGCGGCTGGCTGCCCGGTGAGTACGTGACCGATCCCCACGTCCTGCAATTCCCGCCCGACCTGCCCGCTGGCGCGTACCGCCTGGCCGTCGGCCTCTACGACCCGGCGACAGGCGTGCGGCTCGGTGAGCGCGTTAGCCTCGATACCCCCGTCGAGGTGTCAGAGAATCCATGACCAATCTTCCCAACCCAGCTCAAGGAGGAGCGATGACCAAGCTGAACATTGACAATGTGCGAGACCACATCGTAGGCATCGACGCCCGGGTGCCGCTGCTGGACGGCTCGCTGCGGCAGTATGTCAATTTCGACAATGCGGCCAGCACGCCGGCGCTCCGACCCGTATTCGACAAGGTTAACGAGTTTATGGTCTGGTACTCCAGCATCCACCGCGGTACCGGCTTCAAAAGCCAGATCGCCACAGAGGCCTACGAGCTGGCTCACGACATCGTTGGCTGTTTCGTCGGCGCCGATCTACAGACCAATACCGTTATTTTCGGCAAGAACACCACCGAGGCCATCAACAAGCTGGCTCGCCGCTTTCCCTTGGATCCCGACGATGTGGTTCTCTGCTCGCTCATGGAGCATCACTCCAACGACCTGCCTTGGCGGCAACAGGCGCAACTTTGTCACATCGCCGTGAACGACGACGGCTCGTTGGATGAGGACGATTTTGACCGGCTGTTGCACGAGCACGCGGGGCGGGTCAAACTGGTGGCCATCACTGGCGCTTCGAACGTGACCGGTTGCCTGAACCCCTTCCACCGCCTGGCGGAAAAGGCCCACGCCGTCGGGGCGAAAATCCTGGTGGATGCGGCTCAACTGGCTCCCCACCGGGCCATTGACATGCGCCCCGACGACGATCCGGGCCATCTCGACTTTGTGGCCATCTCGGCCCACAAGATGTATGCGCCCTACGGCACCGGGGCGCTCATCGGCCCGACCTCGATCTTTGCCCGGGGCGCACCGGACATGGTC
>JASFTJ010000065.1:0-8510 GCA_050053615.1 Anaerolineae bacterium
AGCAGTAGGATGAATACGATCTCAAGGGTAACAGCAGTCATAGACCTTATAGCTCCTCCAACAGATTCGCCCGGCGGCGGCTTGGTTTTTCAGCGCGCGCAGCACATGGCGCCCCATGACCTTGGCGATTTGCTCGTTGCTTCTTCCTCCTACGGTTACTCACATTCCCCCCAACGAGGACCAGAATTGCCCAACATCATTATCCTATCATATTTCTGCGCAATTCCAAAAAGGCCCTGGCAGGACGGCCAGGGCTGTCGTGTCCCCATCAGCTCCAGAATAATCGTCTCCCACACCAAGCTACTCGATCAGGCTGCGCAGCACGGCCAGGTTCTCCTTGTCCTCTGCCAGATCCGGACCCTTGTCGGTCTCCAAGGTCATGGGGATTCCGTGGAAACGAGGGTCGTTCACCAGGAAGCGAAACGGCTCCAGGCCCAACTCCCCGTGGCCGATGTGTTCGTGACGGTCGACCCGGCTGCCCAGCTCTTTTCTCGAGTCGTTCAGATGAATGGCTTTCAGCCAGTCGAGGCTCAGGGCCTGTTCGAACTCGGCCCACGTAGCCTCATAGCCCTCCCGCGTGCGGAGCTCATAGCCGGCGGCAAATGCATGCGCCGTGTCAAAGCAGATGCCCAACCGCTCCGGCGCCTCGACGCCGTCGAGCATGGCCTGCAACTGGTCAAACGAGTAGCCCAGGTAATCGCCCTGTCCGGCGGTGACCTCCAACCACACCTGGACGCCGTAGCCAGGTAGACGGGCATGCACTTCATCCAGTGCAGCGATAATACGAGCAATGCCCGCCTCCTCACCCGATCCTTTGTGCGACCCAGGATGGATGACCAGTCCCGGCAGCCCGAGCAGTTCGCAGCGCCCCAGATCGTCAGTCAGAGCATCCAGCGACTTTTGCCAGAGATCATCCTCCGGCGCGGCGAGGTTGATGAGATAGGGGGCATGGGCAAAGACCGGCCAGATGGCTGTCTCTTCGACCGCCTCTCCAAAGGCCACGATGTTCTCCTCGTCCAGCGGCTTGGAGGACCAGCGGTTGGGGCTCTTGACAAAAATCTGGACCGTGTCACAGCCTACGCTCTGGCCGCGTTCCAGTGCCTTCTCCACACCGCCGGCAATGGACTGGTGAGCGCCTAGTAACACTTCTCTCTTTGACACGAATCGTTTACTCCTTGGCCAGCGTCGCTCTCTCTCCCGTTGCCGCCTGATCTTCGAAGCAAGCCAGCACAAAGAGCAACGACGAAAGGCGATTGAGATAACGGATCACCTCGCCGTTCCCCAGCAAATCCTCATCCCACAGGCGTACAACCAGCCGCTCCGTACGACGGACGATCGTCCGCGCCAGGTGGAGCTCGGCGCCAGGCCGGCTGTCACCAGGGAGGACAAACTCTGTGGGCATCTCGACCTGCGCTTCAAACTCGGCGATCCACTTTTCCAACTGGTCCACGTGTGCGGCGGTGATGGCGCCGGCAAATGGGCTTTCTACCTGACCGGCGGCGCCCAGCTCGGCCATGAGCGCGTAGAGGTCCCGCTGGACAGCCTGGAGGATTCCCCCAGTGCGCACGGTGCAGCGGCCCGACCGCACCAGGCCCAGCGCCGCCTGGGCCTCGTCCACAGTGCCATAGGCTTCCGGCCGGGGGTCGTACTTGGCCACGCGCTCTGAGCCGAGGAGGCCCGTATGGCCATTGTCACCGCGCCGTGTGTAGAATTTGGAATCAGACATGATCCATTTTTCCGCAACCCTCGCAGATCTCCACGCCCTACTCAGCGAGCGCTTCGATGACGGTCCGGCAGAAGGCCGGTAGATCGGAAGGCATGCGCGAGGTGATCAAATTGCCGTCACGGACCACTTCCTCGTCCACATAGGTCGCCCCGGCGTTGACCAAGTCATCCTTGATGGCAAAGAAGCAAGTGGCCGTCTTGCCCTCAAGCACATCGGCGGAGGCCAGCATCCAACCGGCGTGACAGATGGCGGCCACGACCTTGCCCTGCTCAAACGCATCGCGCACCAGCTTGACCATGGCCGGGTAACGGCGCATCAGGTCGGGCGCGTAGCCGCCGGGGATGATTATGGCGTCCAGGTCGGCGGCGTTGACCTGATCGGCCACCGCGTCCACCTGTACCGGATAGCCGACCTTGCTCTTGTACGTATCGGCGCTGCCGGTGCCCACGACAAACGTGTCGGCGCCTGCCTCTCGCAGTCGAAGCAATGGATACCACAGCTCCAAATCCTGATAGTGATCTTCGGCCAGCACGGCCACTTGTTTCCCTTCCAGTTCCATGATATTGCCCTCCTATCCGTTATATCTCGTCCTCATCCTCTCACACCGGAGGTCAAACGTCCGTAAGACGGATCCCCCCCCGTTTTTTTTCCTCAAAACAGCGGGATCTGCGCTCGTTCCTGCTCGACGATCGGATCCAGGCCGATGATGGTCCGCAGAGCGTATTCGTCCACCTCTGGCTGAGCGACCAATTGGCGCACATGACGGTACTTGATGAACCGCCAACCCTTCTCTTCCACTATCTGTTGCC
The DNA here is from genome assembly GCA_050053615.1 of Anaerolineae bacterium. Lineage (GTDB taxonomy): Bacteria > Chloroflexota > Anaerolineae > JAAYZQ01 > JAAYZQ01 > JASFTJ01. Next base: position 2,536 of record JASFTJ010000065.1, read on the forward strand.
AGAGAAGGTTGTGGGCCAACTTGTAGTTTACCAGCGCCGCTCGCCCGCCAGGGATGACGAGATAGGGCTGGCCCGCCGTTACCCGATCGCTCAAGGCCAGCGCCTCGCCGACGGCTGCCCGCCAGCGCACGACAAAGACCGACCGTGCCTGCCCACCCTCGAACCAAGCCACATCGAAGGGCTCCCAAGGCTCAGCCTGGAAGTCCAGCGCCCGCCCCAAAGCCAACAGGTGCTCACGCATGATTGTTTGTTCGGCCCCCCGGGCTTGGGGCAAGTCTTCCTTGCGGAGCTGCCAGTAGCCGGGTGTCGGCTCGTGGCCGTAGGTCCGCAGGCAGATCGCCACCAACTCTGCATCGGGGGTGAGGAGACCGGGGAAGCGAGCATACACTGCTGCCGCGAAATCCGCCTCGCTCAAGGCCAGGGTATCCTGCAATACCTGGTACGCATCCGCCTCCACCCGGTCGGAGAGGGAGAGGGCGACGTCTCTGGTATCGGTCAGCCACCACAGCTCGTTCCCTTCGAGGCGAAGGAGCCCGGGATCGTTCAGCCCAGCTTGGACCTGGTCCGCGACGTGTTCCAGTGGCGGTGGCGCGTCTTTGTCCTCCAACACTCGAGCTAGCAGGCCCGTCTCTGCCAGTCGCCGCTGGATCGCCGCGTGCGCAGTGCGCCAGCCTATCGGTTCGCCTCGCGCCCGGATGGCTCCGGTGAGCGCGTTGACAGCCGCTTCCTGAATCTGAGCATCTAGCGGCGCGTCGGGAACAGAAGTCAGTTGTGCGAGCGTGGGCATCAATTCCAGCCGATAGTCGGCATTGCGCTGCACGAGGGAGGCCACACCCAAGCGTGCACCGGCGGCGGCCAGCACCAGGGCTTCCACCACAGCGGGGCGCTGCCCGGTCAGAATCAGCACCAGCCGCCCGTCGTCGCGCAGGAGCTCTGCCAGAGTGCGCAAGGAGCCGGCCATCACCCGCGCGTACCAATTCGGATCCGGCGTCCGCTGTCGCAGCAAGGGACGTAGCGGTGTAGCGGCCTCGGCGCCCAGCAGCCACGCGCCCCACAGGTAGGACAGCGACCACGCTGCTGAATCGAGAGGCGGCGGGCTGGCCAGGATGAGACCCAGGCTGCGCGGCGAAAGCGAGCTGCGCAGATCCCGGACCGATCCCTGCCCCAGGTACCCAACCCATTCCCCCCTCGATGACTGAAACATCTCCAGCGTATCGGCCAACCCAGAGACGGCGGGGGATGCCCTTGACTGAAAGCGGGTGATTGCCTCCTCGAACGCATACCAGACATTACGCTCCAGAAATCGCCTGGGGCGCGACAGCCCACGGCGGCGGGCCGGACGACCAGGCAGGGGTTCCAGCGAAGAGCAACGGTCCAGGCAATCGAGGAGCAACGTTTTCAAAGCCCGCTGGCGCAGCTCGTCGGGGAAAATGCTTTCGATCTTGAGTGTCAGTTCGGCCAGGACATAGAGGTTACGCGCGGTGTAGAGTTCCAGCAGGTACTCCAGGCGGGCACGCAGGGTCGCCGCCAGAGGTCGAGGGGTCACCCGGTCCAGCAGGAAATGATAGTGCATGCCTTGCGCCGGTGTCTCGGCCAACCGCGCCCGGTCCTCTTGGTCAACGGCCGCTCTACCGTCCCAATCACAGGCCTGACACCGCACTTGCTTGGCGACCGGCGCCCCTTGCTCCCGATCCCAGATGAAATAGTCGGCCACGGCCGGGCGTAGGCAAGCAGGGCACGTCGTGGCATACAGGCTGGACAGATAGCGTCGCAGGGGCGCGCCCTGCTTGAGGCTGTCGCCCAGGCGCGCCACGGCCGCGTTCAATTCCTGCATCGGCAACGGCGAGAGATTGGCCTTGACGAGTAGCACGAGCAGTGGGTCAAAGTTGAAGGCCAGCGCCCGCCGCTCGATAGAGAGGATCTCGCGGATGGCCACCGTTGCCTGGCAATAGGGCAACAGCACCGTCTCGCCCGGCTCGGTGTACGCTTCCACATAGGTCTGGGTCACGCCCGCCGGGATGGGCCAATGCAGATGCTCCACAAAGGTCTGATCCGCGGCATGCTCACCGGGTACAAAGAACTCAATCCGCCTCATCTCAGCTTGCAGTATACCATAAAAGGGCAAGACAGACAAGCCCTGATCAAAGTCGCCGTCGGGTCATTCCGTTCGGCCGGTCTCAAGACAGGCTTCGCGTCCTCCGGGCGCTCACAATAATTCGATCACGTGCAACACATGCAATTGCCCAGAAAAATGGATCAATTGTGATTGTAATTCTGGCATTTATGTAGTATAATGAGTGTTGAACGTTAGAGTTTAGCAGCAAACCAGATCCGAAAGGAGGACGTGCCATGGCAAAGCTCACGACAATTGAGGGCATCGGCGCTGTGTACGCCGAGAAGCTGAAGGAGGCAGGAATCCGAAATACGGAGGGCTTACTGGAAGCCGGCAAGACTCCCAAAGGCCGCCAAGTTTTGGCCGAGACCTCGGGCATCAGGCGCGCATTGATCCTGAAATGGGTCAATCGAGCTGACCTCTTCCGCGTGAAAGGGGTCGGCGAGGAGTATGCAGATCTGCTGGAGTCAGCAGGTGTGGATACCGTGCCCGAACTAGCGCGGCGGAACGCGGAGGCTCTTTACGCAAAGCTGAGGGAGGTCAATGAAGCCAAGAAACTGGTGCGCAAGCTCCCGACGCTGGACCAGGTACGGGGTTGGATTGCGCAGGCTAAGGCCCTGCCCCGGGTGATCGCTTACTAGAGCTTGATCGGGACAGAAGTCCAGAATGCTAGCGCTCAGATCGTGACTCGCGCCCCCATCTTTCGATGGGGGCCTCTCATTGCCGGACTGTAAACGATCTCAGCAAGCAATCGATTGTCCTCCCACTATGCTTTCGGATGGCCAGGGGGATATCTTGGGTTGGCGCCCGTGGCGCTAGGACCGTCAGGCGATAAGCTCAGGAGAGCACTCTGCCCAGCAAAAGCGGCGTTGATCGAAACAAGTGGAGGAGTCCACAGAGAATGAACAGAGTCTCAATGAACACGAAACGTCTTCACCTGCTGCTCCTCTGCACCCTGGCCCCACTGCTCCTGGCCCTGGCGCCAGCCCAGGCCGCTCGGCTGCCCACCTATCCGCCTGCGGATAGCGGGCCCCCATCTGCCGCCCCCAAGGTCGCTTCCTACGTTATCGACGTCACGCTCGACGCCGAGGCCAAGACCCTGACGGCTCATGAGGTCGTGACTTACGTCAACTCGACCAAAGAGCCCATCACGGATCTGGTCTTTCACCTCTATCTCAATGCCTTTCGTAGCGACGATACCCTCTTTATGCAAGAAGGTGGAGGCGCCCATCGCGGCTACGGCTGGGACCCGGAGCATGCGGGCTGGATCGAGGTGTCCGACCTTCGTCTGGCCGACGGCACGCCGCTGGCGCTGGAAGAAATCGAGGACGGCACGCTGGGCCGCGCCGACCTGCCCGCTCCCGTCGCGCCGGGCAACTCGGTGCAGGTCAAGCTGGCGTTTCAGGCCCAGCTGCCCCGCGTCTTTGCCCGCACCGGCTACGTCGACGACTATTTTATGGTCGGCCAGTGGTTCCCCAAGCTCGGCGTCTGGCAGGACGGAGCCTGGAACGCCTATCCTTTCCACGCCAACGCCGAATTCTATGCCGACTTTGGCGCCTACGACGTGACCATCACCTTGCCTTCGAATTATGTCACCGGCGGCACGGGCCTGCCCGGGTCCACAGTGGACAACGGCAACGGCACCCAAAGCATACACTACCACGCGGCAGACGTGATTGACTTTGCCTGGACTGCCTCGCCCCGGTTCCGCACGGCGACGCGCCAGGTGAACGAGGTCGAACTGCTCTACCTCTACCTACCCGAGCACGAATGGACGGTGGAGCGTGCTCTCGATGCGGCCGACACAGCAATCCGCCACTACAGCCGCTGGTATGGCGCTTACCCCTATCCCCGCCTGACCATCGTCGATGCGCCCGACGATGGGGAGGGAGCCGGCGGAATGGAGTATCCCACCTTGGTCACGGCGGGTACGATGAGCCTGTTCGGGGTCGGGGAGCTGGTGAGCAAGAAGGTGGATCGGTCGCTAGAAATGATCATCACCCACGAGATCGGTCACCAGTGGTGGCAGTCCATGGTCGCCTTCAACGAAACCGAAGAACCGTGGCTCGATGAAGGATTCACCGAATATTCGGCGGTGCGGGTGATGGAGATGCGCTATGGGGGGGACAGGTCCGCTCTGAACAGCCGCCACGTGCGGCTGAGCGGCCTGGACCTGCGGCGGGTGGAGTATCTGACCGATCCTCAGGTATCAATGGATGGGCGAGCCTGGGACTTTGCAATGTTGGAATATAGCATCGCTACCTACGCCAAGCCGACGCTCTCACTGCGCACGCTGGAGCGGAACCTTGGCGAGGAGACGATGTTAGATCTGATGAGCACGTTCTTTGAACGTTATCGCTTCGCCCACCCCACCACCGAGGATTTCCGCGCTGTGGCCGAGGAGGTTTCGGGCCAGGATCTCGGCTGGTTCTTTGAAGGTCTGGTCTATGGCGATGGCGTGGTCAACTATACGGTAGCCGCGTTGGACCAGCACAGCGTCACCGTGGAGCGCCAAGGAAATCTCTGCATTCCGACCGAGGTCCGGATTACCTTTGCCGACGGCAGCACCATTCTGGAGCCGTGGGACGGTCAGGAGAGCAACGTCACGTTCACCTACCTCGATCGGCCCCCGGTGCGCAGCGCCGAGGTGGACCCTGAACGCAAGGTGGTGGTGGATCTGCGCTGGTCTGACAACGGCCTGTCGCGGCAGCTGGAGGTTTCGCCGTGGCTGGCGCTGGTCACGCGGCTGATCTACCATGTCCAAAACGCATTGCTGGCGCTGGGCGGGTTGTGACGATGAGCGGCTGGCGAGCTTTTCGCACCGGCCTGGGCCGCACCTTGCGCTACCCGCAGGTGTGGCTGCTCCTGTTCGCGGCGAATTTGTTCAGCGCCTTGCTGCTGGCCATCCTTCCGGCGCTGGGCCTGGCTGCGGGATTGGGCCACCGTCCGGCCATCTATGATGCCGCCGACGGCGTGGACGCCTGGTATGTAATCGAGACGCTCATGACGCCGCTGAGCAGCGGCGCCCTAACGGGAGCAGAGACGATGCCCGAACCTGGTGGGCTCGGACAGGATTTTCGTCTGACACTGCTGTTGATCCTGTCCCTGCCACTGGTGGCCTGGGTGCCGAGCGCCTTCCTCAGTGGCGGCCTATTGCTGACCTATGTCGAAACACCGCAGCACTTTCGCTGGCGCCGCTTCCTGTGGGGCTGCTGGCACTGGTGGGGTGCGTTCCTGCTGCTGGGGGTGGTGCAGGGCGTCGTCTCTGTCGTAGCCCTGGGGCCGATCCTAGCTGTGGCCGTAGGGATTGTCGCCGCAGCAGGACGATGGCTGGCCTGGATCATCATCCCCTCGCTGGCGATCGTCACAGCGTTGGGACTGGCGCTGATGGAGTGCACCCGCGCCTTTGCCGTTATAGACGGGACACGCAACGTGCTTCACGCGTTTGGCAAAGCGATCCGCTTGGTGTTCCGCCGGCCGCTGCCGGTGGGCGGCCTCTACGGCCTGTCCTTCCTGATGGCAGGACTCTTGCACGTCCTCTTTCGGCTGGGCCTGATGCCGGTCGTGCCCCTTGAGTGGTGGCCCCTCGTGCTGTTCATTCAGCAGGCATTCATCCTGCTCCGACTGGGCACCCGGTTCGCGCGCCTAGCGGGCGGCGTGGCACTCATTCAACAGACCTGATCGGTTCTATGGGAACCCGCCAAGCCTCTCCGGAGGGATCGAGGCGGGGGAGCGCTGGAAGGCACGACCCGGAATGGGGTGACCCAGCGGGATGCACATTCCAGGGGTGAGACACTCGCTTGCGTCTTGACCACGCAGCAAAATTGTGATATTGTAGCCTCAGCTGTAGGAAGCCTGACGA
>JASFTJ010000066.1:0-8465 GCA_050053615.1 Anaerolineae bacterium
GGAGACATCGGAGCGGGCCAAAAGGAGGTTCTTGCGCACGGTGTCATTGAACAGATACGTGTGCTGCGAGACCACAGCAAAAAGTCGACGCACAAACGACTGACTGTAGCCCCGCAACTCTTGCCCGCCAAGCATAATGCGACCCTGCCGGTAGTTCCAGAAGCGCAGCAGCAGATGGACCAGCGTCGTCTTGCCCGCGCCACTCGGCCCGACGACGGCCAGGCAGCCACCTTGGGGCAGGTCAAAGTCGATGCCATCCAAAGCCAGCGGCCCTTCAGGGTTGTAGGCGAAGCGGAGGTTTTCCACGCGCAGCCCATACCCGTCGGGTGGAGACGCGGGCTGTGGCGCGTTGACGACAGCTGGCTCCGCATCCACGACTTGGAACAGACGCCGGGCGGCCTCCAGGCTGTTTTCCAGATATTGAAAAGCCTGTGGCAGCGGGAGCACCGCTTCAAAGCAAGGCATCACAATCAGAGCCAACACCGCCAGGTATACACCATCCAGCGGGCCTGTCTTGAGCGCTGTCAAGGGGATGGCAATGACCAGCACAGCTAGCGTTGCCAAGCTCATGAGCAGGCCAGTTAGGGCACTGTGCAGCCCACCAATGCGGGCCATCCGCCCCTGCAGGTCACTCAACTCCCGACTCAGCTCCTGCACACGCGTCAAATGGCAAGCTTCCTGCCCATAGGCTAGCAAGTCGGCCATGCCCTGGACCCCATCGACCAGCGTGGCGTTTAGCTCGGCGCGGACCCGGACCATGCGCTGGCCTGCGCGGCGGCCCAGCACCCGGGTGAGGAACGGCACCCCTGCGCCCGCCAGAGCCAGAAAGACCAACAGCGTGACGGCCAATCGCGAATCGAAACTGCCTACGAGGACGGCCGCCAGCGTTGCCACCAACACAGCGACGACCGGTGGCGCGAGGACCCGCAAGAAAAAGCTCTCCAGTGTTTCAATGTCGGCCACGACGCGGGTCAGGAGGTCGCCGCTGCGGAACTGCATCAACCGGGCCGGGGCCAACGGTTCCAGCGCCGAGTAGAACCAGACGCGGAGTCGGGCCAGAAGGCGGAAGGTGACGTGGTGCGAAACATAGCGCTCCAGGTAGCGGAACACGCCGCGGGCAATGCCGAAAAAGCGCACACCGACGATAGCCACTTGCAGGTCGGCGATGGAAGGCTGCAGAGCGGCCCTGGCGATGAGGTAGGCCGAAGTCGCCATCAAGCCAATGCTACTGCCGATGGTGGCAAAGCCCAGCAACACCGCGAGGGCCATTCCCCCGATGGCACTCGGGACTGCCCCCCGGGCGAACGGCGCGACCAGTCTGAGCAGACGCCAGAAGGCGCTCCCTTGTTCCCCAAAGGTTCCTGACCCATGCTCACCAAAGGTTTCCGATCGAAGCGAAGAGGACTCGGTCTGCCTGTCCCGCGCGTGTCCAACGGCAGGCACAGGTTCCAGACAGACGCCGGAGCGACCTTGTCCCCCCCAGAGATCTCGTCGCTGGTCCAAGGCCGCTGACCCTGTGGCCGCACAGACGAGCCGACGGTAGAGTCCGTCCCGCTCCATCAACACCGCGTGCGTGCCCTCTTCCACCACCCGCCCCCCATCCATGACCAGAATCCGGTCGGCGTGGAGCACGGTGCTGAGGCGATGGGCGATGAGGATCACTGTGCGTCCCCGCATCAGCCGGACCAGGGTTTCCTGAACCAGCGCTTCGATCGCAGGGTCGAGGTTGGCCGTCGCCTCGTCAAGGATGAGAAGCGGTGCATCCTTGAGAAAGGCTCGCGCCAGGGCGAGGCGCTGCGCCTCGCCGCCGCTCAGTCGGGCCCCGCGCTCACCGATGTTCGTGTCGTAACCCTGTGGCAGCGCCTGGATGAACTGGTGGGCGTGGGCCTGGCGCGCCGCCCGCGTCACCTCGTCGGGTGTAGCGTCAGGACGGCCCAGGCGGATGTTCTCAGCTACGGTGCCGTGGAACAGGTAGGGGTTCTGCGGCACCCAGGCGATCTGCTCCCGCCATGCCGCCAGGGGCTGATCGCCCAAAGTGATCTTTCCGCGATCCGGCTCGACGAAGCGCAGCAGCAGGTAGGCCACGGTGCTCTTGCCCGCACCGCTGGGCCCAACCAGGGCCACCGTTTCGCCAGGGGAAACGTCAAAGGAGAGGCCTCCGAGCGCCGGGCGCTGACCATCATTGTAAGCATAGTGCACACTGTCGAAGCAAATGCCCGGCTTTCCGATTCCCGACTTGCATTCCGCGACAGGCGTTTCCAGCACCTCAAAGATACGTTCCGCAGCGGCCAAGCCCCCCATGCCGGCGTGAAAGCGCGCGCCGAGCATCCGCAGCGGCAGGTAGAATTCTGGGGTCAGGATCAGCACGAAAAGGGCTTGCTCGAAGGAGAGGTGCGCGTAGAGCAGACGCAGGCCGATCTGGACGGCGACGACGGCTGTGCTGATCGCCGCCACCGTCTCCAACACCAGCGCCGAGAGGAAAGCGACGCGGAGCACACCCATTGTCGCTTCACGGAACTGGTCGCTGATCCGGGCGATGGCGCCGATCTGCTCGCGGCTGCGGCCTAGAATCTTGAGCGTGGTCAGCCCCTGGAGCACATCCAAGAGATGGGCGCTCATGCGGCCCAGGGACGTCCACTGGCGTTGGGCCAGCACGTCGGCCAGATTGCCGATGAGGACCATGAACAGGGGGATCAGCGGCGCGGTGAGCAGCAGCACCAGACCCGAGATCCAGTCGAGCGGAAAGACAAAAAGCAGTACAGTCAGCGGCACCAAGGCAGCCAAGGCCAGTTGGGGCAGATACTGGCGAAAGTAGGCATCCAGCGCTTCGACGCCCTCGACAAGGGTGTTGGTCAGTTCACCGCTGCGTTCGCCGCGGGCGTAGGCCGGTCCTAGCTCCAGCAGATGGGCAGCCAACTGTTCACGGAGGCGCTGCTTGACCCGCACAGCGACGCGGTCGGCGCCCACCTCGCTGCCCCAGACCAGGCCCGCCCGCGCCAAGGCCAGGACCAGCAGGGCAAGGAGCAGGGGCTGGACCTGTCCCAGCCCCTGCCCTGCCACAAAGACCTGGCTGACAACGCGGCTCAGGAGTCGCGCCTGCCCGACAATGGCGACGCCAGCGAGCAGGCCCAGCCCCACGGTCAACGCCAGGACCAGGCGGACCCTCTGCGCTTGACGCAGAAGCCGTCTGTCAAGTTTCATCGGCGCCCTCGACACTTGAGCGAGTAGAGAGAGAGTGCATCGATGCTCAAGTTCGCTCCCGGTTCAGGGAGCACAACGTCTCAGTGGGAGAAATCGGCCTCTCCGCCTGCTGGATGGCTGCGCCGAAAAGGGCTCTCCCATGCTCCAGATCCGTACGGCGATAATCGCCCACAAACTTGGAACGTATGCAGAGACCTGAATCGGCCTTCACACACAGGACTCCGTTCGAAGGTCAGGGCGTCGGCGTAGGCGTGGGTGTTTTCAACGGGATGACTGTGACCTGTGGGCGCGACGTCGGCGTTTCCCAAGGCGTCGGTGTGGGAGGACCCATCGACTCGTTGAGCAAGTGCCGCAGACCACCAAGAAAGGCATCGAAGCGCTGGGCGGCTTCCTGCACAGCCTCAAGATCCTCACCCAGGTCATCGAGCTGCGACACCATCTCATCGAGTTGCCTTCCCTGCCTGCTCACGTTCTCTGCCAGGGCATCCAGGTCCTCACGGAGGTTGGGGAACTCGGTCTGCAGGACGTCCAGCGCCTCGGCCATGGAGTCGATCTCGGTCTGAGCGGCCATCAAGCTGTCGGTCAGTTGACGGATGTCTGTCTGGGCTTCATCCAGTTGGATTGACAGATCCTGCATCGCTTCCACGCGCTCTTCCATCTGACTCAGCTCGCCACGAACGGTGTCAATCTCGCCGCTCAGTTGGAAGGCCTCCCTGCGGAGGTCCCGTGCCGCTGCCGCACGAAAGTTCAGGGTGCCGTTGTTGATGATGAACAGGGCGAGTAACGCCAGGACAGCCCCGACGACGGCGCCCATCAGGCCGACCAGCAAGAGGCGGCCCCAGCCGTTGTCGGCAGGTTCGGTCACAATGCGCAGAGGCGGCGGCTCCAGTTCGGGCGTCGGGATTTCCTCCACTTCGACGGCTGCCGGTTCCTCCGCTGGCTCGGCTTCAGGTTCCAGCACCTCCTCGGCCTCGGCCACGGGACTGACGATCAGGCGGTCAGCGATGCGATCGTACATCGTCTTGGAAATGCCGCGGACTGCCGCGATCTCGACGGGTTCTTCGAAGGGCTGGATCTCCTCTCGGTAGTTGACGATCCGCGCCGCCAGCGCCGCACCGATGCCCGGCAGTCGGCGCAGCTCGTCCACTGTGGCGGTGTTGAGGTCTATCCTGGCAACTCTTTCTGTCGGTTCCGGTTCAGCGACCGCTTCCTCCTCGCCGAACGGTTCCTCGACTTGAGGCTCCGCCTCGACCGATGCCTCTTCCAGAGGCACCTCCGATTCTGGTACCGACTCCGGTTCCACCTCGAGCGCCACGACCTCCTCAGCTGCTTGGATTGCTTCTTCCTCGACCTGGCCCTCGCTGGGAAGCTCAGTCTCGGGCAAACCTTCTTGATCGTCCATCAGCTCGTCGTGTTCATTCATTGTGCCTCCTCTCTTTTGCTCCCATTCTTGGTCTTTTCAATACAAAGGGTAGGACCACGCGAAACCGTTGTTGACAAGTAGGGCGGGTTTCCAACCCGCCATCTCGGGGCCGGATTGGAATCCGGCCCTACATGCGGGGTTCATCCGGGCGATAGAATGGCCCATCGCCGTTCACCTCGGTTAAGTGTGGAGCTACCCATACAAAGACTCTCCTGAAAGAACAAGCTTTACTCTGTGTCCTCTGCGCCTCCGTGGTGAGATGATCTGACCATCCAGACTTTTATCAGCAATCAAGATAGTCTATTCCTGCGTTGCCGCTACTAGGGCCTCCAATACCTGCTCCAGGGAATCCATCTCCTGGCCATAGCAAGTCCAGTCTCCGTTCTGTAAGCATTCCTGAGCCGTCTGGTAGTGGACGTCAGCTTGGAGAATCAAGTCGGACACGTTCCCCTCCGGGGAGGGAAGCGTGGTTTCCGGTGGTGGCTCCTCCTCGGCCACCGGCCCCGTCCCCATCACCCGCGCCAAGCCCTCCGCCAGCGTCTCTTCCATGGCAATGTGGTTGCCGTACGCGACCACCACTCGGCGCAGTTCGGGCAATTGGCTGGCCTCGGCCTGCAGGTAAATCGGCTCGACGTACAAGATCGACTGATCCACCGGGATGACCAGCAGGTTGCCCCGGATAACCTGGCTACCCCGTTGGTTCCACAGTGACAGCTGCTGGCTGATGAGCGGGTTTTGGTCGATGCGCGATTCAACCTGCATTGGCCCGTAGATCAGTCGCTGCTTGGGGAACTTGTAGACGCCCAGCTCACCGTACTTCTCGCCGTCGTTGCGGGCGTAGAGCCAGGCGACCATGTTCTGCTTGGTGGACGGCGTGTAGGGTAGCATCAGCACGAACTCGGCGATCGATTCGCCCGGCAGGCGCATGTTGACATAGTAGGGCTCAACGCGCAGCCGTTCGCCGCCGACTACCTCCTCAGCCCAGTTCCACAGGTCCTCCTGATTGTAGAACACCTGCGGGTCGGTCATGTGAAAGACTTGGAACCGGGAGGCCTGGATGCGGAACATTCCCTCCGGATAGCGCCAGTGGGCTACCAGCGTCGGATCCATCTCTTCCACCGGCCGGAAGAGGTCTGGGAAAATGGCGGCATAGGTCGCCGCCAGGGGATCACTGGGGTCGATCAGATAAAAAGTCAACCTGCCATTATAGGCATCCATAGTCACCTTGACCGAGTTCCGCAAGTAGTTCAACCGGCCCCCTTGAGTCTGGATCGGCTCCGAGTACGGGTAGCGATCGGTCGCCGTGTAGGCATCCAGCAGCCAAACCAGGCGCCCATCCATGATGACAGGGTAGGGGTCTGGGTCGTAGTGGAGGAACGGCGCGACTGTTTGCACCCGCTCATCGATCGCTCGCCGCCAGAGAAGGCGACTCTCCGGCGTGAGGGAACCGCTGAGCAGAATCTGGCTGCTCCCCAGCCGCATAGCGTAGGCCAAGCGCTTGAGGGGCGAGTCCAGGACGACGCCCCCCGTCCCTTCGTATGTGGCATAGACGTTCGTATCACCTGACGGATAGTCCAGTTCCTGCTCCTCCGTTCGGGCGATCACGTACTCTGTGGTCAGCTCCCCGTAATAGATCTCGGGGCGGTCAAGGGCCAGTTCGGGATCGGTGGACTGGGGCGGGATGTCGCGGACCCAGAGGCGAGGCAGGCCTTCTTCACCGACCTCGTTCACGGGACTGAGGACCACCCCCGAACCGTGAGTGTAGATCAGGTGGCGGTTGATCCAAGTCTGGGCGGTTTCGGGCAACTCATCGTGAGCGATCTCGCGCGCAGCCAGCGTGACTTGCCGGTATTGGTCGCCCACCTGGTAGCGATCGACATCCACGTCGGTGAAAGCGTAGTACAAGCGGATCTCCTGCAACTGGCTGTACGTTCGCATCAAGGGGCGATAGTCCCACAGGCGGATGTTCTGAATGGTCGTCTCGTTGGCTTCCAGGTCGAAAGGGGCAGTCTCCTCCGCCACGGCAAAATCGGCCTCGACGATCTCATCCAAGCCAAAGGCTGCCCGCGTAAACTCGATGGTGTAGGCAATGAACTCTCGCTCACGGGTCAGTTCATTGGGTTCTACAGAGACGCGTTGGAGCAGGCTGGGATACACGCTCCCGCCCAGAAAGGCTACCACTAGCCAGGCGCCAACGACGGCGTAGGGCAGCCACCGGACCCGCACAAACATGTTGACCAGCAAGATGACGGCTCCCAGTGCAGCGATGCCGGTCAGCAGGTGCAGGACTGGCAGTCGGGCGTGGACATCTGTGTAGCTCGCGCCATAGGCTGCCCCTGAGGTCGAATAAAGCAACCTGGGGATGCCAAGCTGGTAGCCCCAGGCCAGCAGCCCCAGGGCGACAGCCCCCACAACCAGCAGGTGTCGCTCGGCGGCGAGCGGCAGACGTAGCCACGCTTGACGAAGCCCTTCGATCTGAACCTTGTCGGTCAGCCGTTCGGCCAGGGAACTTGTCAGGTAGACTAGGGCTGCGCCGCCCAGGGCGAACAGGGTCAACCACAGGAACCAGCCCTGAAGGAATCGCTGCCAGGGTAGATGAAAGATATAGAAGCTGAGGTCCCGACCGAGGATCGGATCAGTTTGGCTGAAGGAAACGCCGTGGATGCTCATCAGGGCTGTGAGCCACATGGCGCGGACGGGCAGGGCGAAAAAGAAGCCGACCGCTACCGCGATGGCAACCAGAACGCCATTGGCGACACGGACGGCGACCGTCTGGGTGGTCCGGTACCCCGACCGCTCCTGGCGCAGCCAAGGCACCGTGATCGCGTCCCCGCCACCCAGCCAGCGGGCCAACCACCAGTTGCCGGCCATCACCCCGGCAGCCACTAGCCAGGCCATGACGAACAGCAACCATTCGGCTCCGATCCGCCTCCACAGGATCGAAGCAAAACCCAACGCATCAAACCAAGCCAGATCGGTGTACAGATCCAGGCCTGTCGTGAACAGGATGAATATCACCACAAAAAGTATACCCGCTACGATACAACCTCTGTTCCTCAACATCTATATCCTCTCGTCTCCCTTCCTCGCTCGCACATAACGCCAGATCAGTCGTTTCAATGCCCGCTCCATCCGCGGGGAGCGCGGCGCCCGTTCCCTGCGGCTGATCACCAGGCGCACGGTTTCGGCCATGCGCCGTTGTGTGCTCGCGTCTGTCTCTTGTTTGCTCATGTCCGTCCGTCCTCGATATCCTTGACCTCGCGGGCTGCATTCACCCTGGCCCTCTGAAAACGCGGGCTGGGTACTTTTAGATTCAATTCTGCGATTTCTCCGTTGATGGCTACCACTTCCTCCTCAAATGCTATGATCGCCGTCCGCCAGCCGGCCAGCACCTGTTCCCGTTCGGCATTGGACCTTGAATCGAATCGATCGGCGAGTTCGGCTAGCCGACCTTCACGCCACGCCCAGCGCTGGGCCAGTATTCTCCGCGCTTGCTCCAGCTTGCCGCGGATCGCCTTGTCCAACTCGATCCACTCCGGTGCATAACCCGCATCTTGGAGGATCTTGTACGCCAGCTCTCGATCCTGAGCGTAAGGGTTCGGCGTCAGGTCAACGGGCTGGCCCTGGCCCGGCAGGTTGTCAAAGTCACCCCGCTCCTGTGCTTGGCGAATCTGTTGGTCTATCCAGCTTTCCCAGTCTCTCATTTTTTCCACCTTGACACGCCACCACGGTCAGGCTACAATGCAATCGTTGGCTCCGCTGAAAAGGCCTTCTTTTCAGCGGGAGAAAGGGGTGTACGCTGTGCGCACACAACATACGGTACCCGTTTTCTCTCGACTGC
>JASFTJ010000067.1:0-8460 GCA_050053615.1 Anaerolineae bacterium
GTGATAATAGGTCGCCGAAAAGCCGCCGAATATCACCGGCACATCGGGATGGTACTTCTTGCACAGTCGGGCTACCTCAATGGCGCCGTGAGCGTGGGGCATCCAGTGCAGGTCAATACCAAACGCCGTCGGCCGAAGTTTGCGGATCAGCTTCTCCGGGTCAAAGCGCTCGCTGTTGAGCATCCGCACCGCTAGGTTGACGATGCGCACCCGTAGCCCGTGGCGCTCCAGATACTCGGCGATGGTTGTCAGACCAATGGGATACATCTCAAAGACCGGTGTGCTGGGCACCAAGTCGCTCACCGGTCCGTAAAGGATAGACTTCTTTCGAAAGTCGTACACGCTGGGCGCGTGCAACAAAACCAAGTCTGCTTGCGGCATTGCAAATCTCCAACATTCATTGTTCAACATCTACTATCTCTCTATTTCGATACTAGATGTTGGATAGTGGCTACTTTGGTCGTACTCGTGCACCGGGCACCGGCGTGCTATCCAAGATCTCTTGAATCACGGCCCGTGGATCCACGTTCTTGATGCGGGCTGCGGGGCTGATGATCAGGCGGTGGGCCAACGTGACTAGAGCCAGAGCCTTGACATCATCGGGCGTGACATAGTCGCGACCTAGGATAGCTGCCCGAGCCTGCCCCGTCCTGTACAAAGCGATGCTGCCCCTGGGGCTGGCCCCTAGGTAAACATCGGGGTGTTTGCGTGTGCTCCTGACCAGCTTGACGATGTACTCTTTGACCAGATCATTGATGTAGACATCCCTGATCCTCGCCTGGATTTTGAGCAATTCCTCGGCTGAGACCACCTGACCGATGCGTGTAATCGGGTGCGAATGCTGCTGGCGCTCAAGCATGATGATCTCGTCCTCATCACCAGGATAGCCCAGGCTGATGCGCATCATAAAACGGTCGAGTTGAGCCTCAGGCAATGGGAACGTGCCCTCGTACTCGATAGGGTTCTGGGTCGCCAGCACCAGGAAAGGCTGCTCCATGGGATACGTTACGCCGTCCACCGTGATCTGTCTCTCCTCCATCGCCTCCAGGAGGGCCGACTGGGTCTTGGGCGTGGCACGATTGATCTCGTCCGTGAGCACAATTTGGGCCATAACCGGCCCCGGGCGGAACTCGAACTCGCGTGTCTTCTGATTAAAGACTGAAATGCCGGTGACGTCACTGGGCAGCATGTCGGGTGTGAACTGGATGCGACGGAATCTACATCCGAGCGACTTGGACACCGACTTGGCCAGCATCGTCTTGCCGGTGCCGGGTACATCCTCGATGAGCAGGTGCCCCTCGCACAGCAAAGCAATGATGGTCAGCTGCACCGCCTCGCGCTTGCCTACGATCACCCTTTCTACATTATCCACAATCTTTTGAGCAGCTACTTGAACATCCTGCATAACTCCATCCTCTAGGCCCTGGATCTTTTGGCAGATCTCTTAGAACCTGTCATCGATCGACATTGGTGTGTCCAAAATCGAGAATCTGACGTCGGATTATACCAGGTTTTTCGTGAAAAGGGTAATTGTGAACCTTCGATTGGTCACAGCCTCCTCGGCAGGCAAGACCTGGCAACCATGGCCCGCGACGCCAATCAGAATGAGATTGGCAAAAAGCGCCCGCCTAAGGTACAATGGGGGCGGTGCTCGTCTCGGAGGGAAGTGTAATGGAACATGAAGCGCGGCCAGAAACCAACGCAGAAAGTCGCTTTTGCCCAGAGTGCGGCTCTGAGGAAGAGGGCTTCTTCTGCCGAAACTGCGGCGCTCTGCTGCACGGGGAGGAAATGGTCCTCTGCCCACGCTGCCATCAAGTTGTACCGGAGGGTGAATTCTGCAACCAATGCGGCCAGAGCCTCAGCGGTTTGGCCCTGCACCTGCGCCAATTGGCGATGGCTGGTGACGCCTTCTGGGTAACCTCGGAAGCCACCACTCCTTCTCCGGATGCGGAAAAAGTTTCACTGGAACCGGACAAGTCAGTGGAACTAGCCCAGCCTGAACTACCCGATTGGTTGGAGGAATTGCCCACCCAGTCAGCCCCGGATGAGGTGCAGTCGCGCATCTACCCAGCATTGCAGCCCATCGAAGAGCGCCGCGGTACGACCCAGAACACCAGCTTTCTCGTCATCATCATTCTCTTTATGCTCGTGTTGATGCTGGGGCTGATGTTCCTGGTCATCTTTTTCCTGATGCGCGGCGGCCCATAGCCAACACTACTACCTCAGCCTCATAGCGACAACCCTAGGCAAAGTGAGCAAGCCAATGAGCACAAAGCAACCTGATCTCTTTTCAACTGCCAGAATCGGCTCCTTGGAGCTGGAGAATCGCCTGATCCGTTCGGCCACGGCCGAACGAATGGCAACCGAAGCCATCGGACGAGCTACACCGGCGATGGCCGAATTGTATCGTGAGTTATGCCGGGGGGGCGTGGGATTGATCATCACCGGGCACGCTTACGTCACCCCCGGCGGTAAAGCCCACCCCGAAATGCTCGGCGCTCACTGCGATCAGATGCTGCCCGGTCTAAAGACCTTGGCTGATGCCGTCCACGCCGAAGGCGGGCGCATCGCCCTGCAGATCAATCACGGCGGACGCCAGTGTGACGAGGCATGCACCCCCCACACCATGGCGCCTTCAGCCGTGCCGACACCGTCTGGCCGCACACCCCGCGAGATGACACACGCCGAAATCATCGCGGCCGTGGACGCCTTCGGGCAAGCTGCCCGGCGCGCCCAGCAGACCGGCTTTGACGCCGTGCAGATCCATGGCGCCCATGGCTACCTGATCGGCCAGTTCCTTTCCCCCCACACCAACCGCCGCACGGACGCCTGGGGCGGCGACTTTGCGCGCCGCCTGCGGTTCCTGGCCGCCGTCTGCGAGGCGGTGCGGGGACAGGTGAAGAAAGACTATCCGGTGTTCATCAAATTGGGCATGATGGACAACATAGCCCGCGTGCCCGATGGCCTCACGCCTGATGACGGCGCGCGCATCGTATCGCGACTGGCCGATCTTGGCCTGGATGCCATAGAAGTTAGTGGAGGGTATGGTGGCGGGCAGGGCGATTTCAACACCCGTCTGGCTGTGGGCTCGAAAGCGCCAGAAGCTTACTTTCGCCCCCTTGGGCAGCGGGCCAAGGCAGCCACTCACCTGCCCGTCATCCTGGTGGGCGGCCTGCGCAGCAAGGCAGTGATGGACGACGTACTGACCTCGGGTGACGCCAACCTGATCTCCCTCAGTCGGCCCCTCATCTGCGAGCCAGATCTCCCCAATCGACTGCGAACCGGCGAGGCGACGGCTTCCGACTGTATCTCAGGCGGGCGCTGTTGGCCCAAGGGCCTAGGACAGGGCATCAGCTGCAAGCAGGGGAGATGAATCATGCCGATACCGCCTCACGTCGCCTTTCTACGGGAACGAGTTGGTCACGCCACCCTGCTGCTGCCTGCCACCGCAGCGGTCGTCCGTGATGAGAGGGGGTGGGTGCTCCTGATCCGCAGGGGGGATGGGCGAGGCTGGTCACTGCCCGGCGGCTTTATGGAGCCTGGCGAGCGCGTCGCAGATTGCGTCGTGCGCGAGGTGCGGGAAGAGACCGGGTTAGAGGTCGAGCCAGTGCGCATCGTCGGGGTCTATTCGGATCCTTCACACACCCACGTGACGTACGCAAACGGCGATCAGGTTCACTTTGTGAGCACCACCTATGAGTGTCATGTCATAGGCGGCGAATTACGTGCGGACGGCGACGAGTCGCTGGAAGTGGCCTATTTTCCTCCCGATGCCCTACCTGAGCAGCTTGTGTGCGATCATGCACTACGGATCCAGGATGCCCTGACCGACCGCCAAGCAGCCTTCTCGCGCTGAGATCCTACGACCATGACCAAGAGAGTCATAGACTCGTTTGAAGCGGGGCCGTCACCCCATTGGATCCGCCTGGCGGTGGGACCTTCGAACGTGGAGTGGGTTTCCGGGCGACTGCGCTTCATGGTACAAGACGCTCTCGACACGCAGCTTGCCAATGCCGAAATCGGCGACTATCGTAACCGAGCACGAAAGCGGCTGCCCTGGCGTCCGCCGCTGCGCATGATGGTCCGGGCGCGGTTCTCACATCCGGCTGACAAACTTGCGGGCACCAGCGGGTTTGGATTCTGGAACAATCCGTTTGACCTCTCCAGCGGCGATGTGCTAGCACCGCCCAACGCCCTTTGGTTCTTTTGCGCCTCAGCCCGCTCCGACATGGTAACGGCGCCAGGCCTGCCGGGCAACGGCTTCCGGGCAGAGATGATCAACGGCGGAACGATGCCAGCCTGGCTCACAGCCCTGGGAAACCGGCTGCTACAGCTGCCAGGGCTGGCCCCCCTTCTGTACCGAGCGGCCCAGACACAGGTGAATGCCGGCGCGGTGCGTCTCGACGGCGTGGAGATGGTCGACTGGCAGGACTATGTCCTCGTCTGGAACCGGTCCGATGCGGTGTTCAGCATAGGTGCCCGCGAGGTACTCCGCGTCCCCAAGCCGCCGACCGTCCCCCTTGGTTTTGTGGCCTGGATGGACAACCAACTGGCCGTGGCCCGCCCCGATGGCGAATTCCGCTTTGGGCTGGAGGAGGCACCAGGACGCCAATGGTTAGAACTGGACCAGGTCGAGATCGAATCGCTGTAGCAAATTGACAAGCCTAACAAATACAAGTATAATAGCCTGCGTGAGCCCCCGTGGCGGAACTGGCATACGCGGCAGGTTGAGGACCTGTGCCCGTTAGGGCGTGGAGGTTCAAATCCTCTCGGGGGCACCAAAAGGTAAGAGGCTCAGGGGTCGACCTGAGCCTCTTTTTCGTACCACGATGGGGGAGCTGTCGAATCACACCTCCACGCTTAGTTGTGCTCGATTTCCCCGGGCCGGTACGGCTCTTTCTGAATGTAAGCCAGACGACTGCGGGTGGCGTGGTTGGCTATCAGCAGGAACAGGGAGGCCAACATCAGCACAGCCGGTACCGAGAGGACCACACAGAGAGCCCCAAGCGCGACCATCACCACGGCTAATGTTAACGTGAAACCGGGCGTAACGATGACCATCGCGAGCGCATTGCGCAGTGCGAGAAGCACGCTCTCATTCTTGAGCTCCAAGATCAGAGAGAACCAGAATACCTGGACCAGAAGCCAGTAGATCCCCACGACAAGCCAGGCACTCAAAGCAAAGTCGGTCCAGCTACCCTGCAGAATGGCGCTGTAGAACTGGAGGTTGGCTGCAATGAGAATTAGTGCGATCAAGTTGATGCCGGCGACGATCAGGCTCTTGAGCCAGTAGCGTCGCACGCCCTGGACAAAGGTCTGCCAATCCACCGCTTTTCCCCGACTGACCTGATTGGTGACAAAGCAGAGTGCCCCCGACACGATGGGCAGGGGTAGGGCAAGCAAGAGACCCGCAGGGATCACCCAGGCCGGCGCTACATTCCCCAAGGCAAAAAGAGGAACCAGAGGCAGGACGGCGACCAGAGTCCACAACAGGTTGAGTAGAATCAACCAGACAAACTCGTCCCAATAATCTCGCAAGCTAAACCTGACAACCCGTAATGCATCAATCATTGCTCCTCCGGCATCCTGCTGGATCACGTGCAACCCGTCCCGACTATAACACATCGTCCCACCGTTGTCAATGAGTGGCGACCTCGCTCGGCAAGTGCCTGTGAATGCCTCCTTTGAAACAAGATGGCTGGAGAAAAAAGCTCTTCAACCTGTCCCAACTAAGCAAACCACACAGAACTCGTTTGACAAGTCCGAATGCACATGTTATACTGGGCAGCAAAAGGAGTTCGATGTAGCGCACCCGGCGGGAGAGCTTGAGCGTTCTCCCTTTTTCTTTCCCGGTGGCGCCCACAAAGGTTTCGGATGCCCACTCTGCTAGTTATCATTATCGTCATCGCGCTGCTGTTTGATTTTCTAAATGGCTTCCACGATGCCAGCAACATCGTGGCAACCATGATCTCGTCGCGGGCCATGTCGCCCCGCAGCGCCTTGGGCCTCAGCGCCGTCGCCCACTTTGCCGGGCCGTTTCTGTTTGGTGTCGCAGTTGCGACTACCATCGGGAATGAGGTCGTAGACCCAGGAGCTATCACCAGTTCGGTCATTATTGCCGCCCTCATCAGCGCCATTGTCTGGAATCTGTTCACTTGGTATTTCGGCTGGCCATCCAGCACCTCTCACGCACTGGTCGGCGGCTTGGTCGGAGCTGTAGGTGTAGCACGGGGACTGACAACCATCCGGTTAGCCGGGCTAGAAAAAATAGTCCTCGCCCTGTTCATCTCGCCGATCCTGGGCTTGATGTTGGGATACCTAGTTTTAAAGATGATCTATTTCTTGGCCCGTGGGGCATCGCCTCGGATCAATACCTTGTTCAAACGACTGCAATTGGTGACTTCTTTGGCTCTGGCCCTGAGCCACGGCACCAATGACGCGCAAAAAACAATGGGGATCATTGCCATGGCAATGATTACGACCGGTTATGTAACCCAGTTTCACGTTCCATGGTGGGTAATAGCCCTTAGCGCCAGCGCGATCGCCCTGGGCACCGCGACAGGCGGCTGGAGGCTCATCGAGACGCTGGGCGCCAAGTTCTACAAGATCCGACCGGTCCACGCCTTTGGGTCGCAGCTGACCTCAGCAGGTGTGATCCTAGGCGCAGCACTGCTCGGTGGCCCGGTGAGCACGACCCACGTGGTCAGTTCAGCCATCATGGGCGCCGGATCTGCCGACCGTGTATCCAAAGTACGCTGGACCGTAGCTCGCGACATCGCCATGGCCTGGCTGCTGACCATCCCGGTTACGGCCCTGCTGGCTGCGGGACTGTATCCAATCGTAGGGTCGTTGCTTTAAGCTTGCGGACAAGGCGCATTCTCTTTCCCGAGAATGCCTTTCCTGTAAGAAGCATCAGACAAAGGGATGCTCGCGGACACTTACTAGAGTTGAACAGCAGGAGAATGAATTGTGGGATTTAGGGAGTTTTTCAAACCGCGACAAGACAAGTTTGTGGAACTGCTGATCCAACAAGCAGAGATCACATTGGAAGGCATGAATGCCCTAGAATCATACATGAAAAAGCGGTCCGACAAGCATGCGGCCAAGGTGGTCCAGTCGGAAAAGGCCGCCGACGAGATTCGGCGCATCCTGATTGACGACCTGAACCGCACTTTCGTCACCCCCATCGACCGCGAGGATCTCTTTGCCCTTTCGCGAGCCATCGATGATGTGATGGACTATGCCTACACCACAGTGGAGGAGATGCAGATCCTGGATGTGGAACCCAACGACTACCTGCGTCGGCTGGTTGCGCTGCTTCAGGATGCTGCCGAGGAAATCCATCTGGCCATGCTGCGCCTGAAGGAAAACCCCGGCGTGGCCAGCGAGCACGCCACCCGGGCCAAGGCGCTGGAGAACCGCGTGGAGCGCGTTTACCGCGAGGCTGTCGCCGACCTGTTTTCGGGCCCGGAGGACATCCACCACGTGATGGAGATGCTCAAACTCCGCGAGCTTTACCGCCACCTGAGCAACTGCGCCGACCGAGGCGACGAGGCAGCCAACGTAATCCATGATATCGTCGTCAAGATGACCGGATTCAAAATGACCTGAAGTTGGGAGGAAATCCATGCACCTTACAGCCCTACTTGGCAAAACTTTGCGACAGCCGCCTTCTGACGCCCACCTAACCAACCACCAATTGCTGGTTCGCGCCGGCTATGTCCGGACACTGGAAGCCGGTCTGTTTGCCTACCTGCCCCTCGGCCACCAACTCCTGCAACGCCTACGCACGTTGGTCCGCAGTGAATTATCGTCTGTGGGTGGCCAGGAGATACTCATCCCAGCCATGCCAGACACCGACCCGGCTTCGAGCACCGTTCGGCTCGCGCGCCGTGAAATAGACTCCTACCGCCAGTTGCCGACGATTCTCTTCCACATGGCAGATCAATCTGCACCTGAGCCCAGTTCCCGCGACGGACTGTTCAGCGCCGGTGAGCGACCCATAGTCAAAATGCACGCCTTCGACCGCGACGACTTGGGCGTTGAGGACGAGATCCAAGTTGCCTTGGAGAGGGTCCTATCGGCTTGCGAAGTGGAGGTTGTCTGGGCAGAAGCAGGCGACGAGGGGCGCCGCGCCTATTTCATCCATCCCGCCGGCGATGATTTTTTGGTTCACTGCCCCAACTGCACCTATGCCGCCGAGCGCTCCTGGGCGGCAACCCCGCGGTGGCCCGAACCACCCGATGAACCCGAACTACTCAGCGAAGAAATTGAAACACCCGGCTGCGATACCATCGCCGCCCTGGCCGAATTCCTGGACATTCCGGCCGCCAGGACACTCAAGATGGTCTTTTACTCGGTCGAGGGCAAGGTGACCTGCACCGTCATTCGCGGGGACCGGCAGGTGGACGAAGCCAAGCTGGCGCGTGTGCTGGGCACCGACTGGTACTATATCAGCCT
>JASFTJ010000068.1:0-8458 GCA_050053615.1 Anaerolineae bacterium
GATGGACAGTGACCTGGCCTGCCCGTTCCAGCGCCTCTCCTCCGTCCCAGCGAGGCGTGACCAGATGAAGGTGCACGTCAGGAAGGTCTCCCAAAGGGGGAAGAAGTCCAGCAATGTGCCTGCCGAGCCCACCCACTACATGAGGCGGGTATTCCCACGAAAACATCAGAATATGCATGATATTCCCGCTCGCGATCAGTGGTCCGTAGTCAGCGCCGCCCGGACGGCATCACGGGAGAGATCTCTCCCGCTTCGAACTAGCGCATCGAGCGTGTCTAGAAGTCGATTCACTGCTGCGTAGGCCCAGACGGCAGCTGGGCCAGGCGGCGCGCCGCCTGACAAAGCCTGATATTCGGCGCTAAATGCAGGCTCGAGCGGCAGATCTGGCTGCGGGCCGGTGAAATCAGCCTCCGGAGCCACAAAGACCAACCCCAGTCGCTCGTACTCGGGCGCTGCGGCGCGGGCCGTCTCTGGCGACCAGCCCCCCAGCACGCCCAGCATATCAGGGTCCACGGCCATCTTGCGGGCCTGCCGGATCGCTTCCTCTGGCTCGCCAAAGTCGTTGAGGGCTACAAACTCGACCAAGTAACGCCCGCCGACGCCGCCGGCCTCATTCCGCAGGCGCACGGCCAAGCGCACGGCATACAGCACCTCGTACCCCAGATCCCGATGCCGTCCTTCGAACGGCGCAGAGAGCCCGATCTTGACCGTAGGCCTGACGCTGCCCGGAACCGCGCAGGCAGCAAGCAATGACATGCAGCAAGTTGCAAGCAACAGGACCTGGACCTTGAAACTTGGCACTCGGATCACCTAGGGTGTGTACTGCTGTTGATTCTGTAGATGCTCCTCCAGGGTCGAGGCAAAGACGTGAGAGCCATCGCCAACGGCGTGGAAATAGAGATAGTCTGTACCGGCTGGGTCCAAGACAGCCAGGATGGAGGCCAGCCCAGGGCTGCAAATCGGCCCAGGCGGAAGCCCCTGTACCTTGAAGGTGTTGTACAGAGAGTCAAGGGTCTGTCCCTCGCCGGGCAGCATAGGATTCCACCAACTGTCAGTCTCGGGATCATAGCCTTTGGCATATTGCACCGTAGGGTCGGCGCTGAGCCGTAGGGCTGTTTCCTCCACGTACGCCGGATCCAGCCGATTCAAGTACACACTGGCGATGAGGGGGCGCTCGTCCGGCACCACTGCTTCGCGCTCGACGATGGAAGCCAGCGTAATTACATCGTAGACAGTCATGGGGCGATAGCTCCCCTGTTCTATGCTAAAGATCGTCCTTCCGGCCAGCCGCCCCTCGATCTCGGGCGCGACCCGATTGTCAAAGTTGGTCAGCATCAGATCTATCACATCAGCTGGCGTCGTCTCGGCGGGCAGCTCGTACGTATCGGGAAAGAGAAAGCCCTCCAGCGAGGCACCCTCCGGCCGATCCGCCAGCCAGGCATGATCATACTGTCCGGAACGCACCTGGGCCATGAAATCGTCGCTGCGCATCAAATCCTGCTTCTCCAGCAGCCAGGCCACCTGCTCTGCCCGCCAACCTTCTGGAACGGTGAGCGTCACCGTGTCCGCACCGCCATACTGCAGCGCTTCGGCCATCTCGTGCATGTTCATGTTGGACCGAAGCGTGTAGGTCCCTGCCTCCAGACTGACATCCAGCCCATGATACGTCATGAAACGGCGAAACACCTGAGCACTTGTGATGAGACCTAGCTCTTCCAGGCGCGTCGCTACGCTAGCCGCCGTCTCGCCCGATTCCACGACGAACGGTACCGGCGTGGGATCGTCGCTCACTGACTGGTTAAGCTCAGCCTGATTCATGCTCAGGTACAAGCTCAAAAGGAAGGAATCAGGCGACTCGAACGAAAGGTCGAGCTGCGCGCCGCTACCCTGATCTGCCTGCGCCCGCGCCTGCAGTGAGCTGACCATCACACGAGCTCCGAATAGCACTGTCATGGTCATCGCACCTACGGTGCCCACCAAGACCACCACCCGAGCCAGACTGCGCATCCAGTCGGGGATCAGGCGCTGCAGCCACCGAACCCGGGCCAGCACGAGTGCCAGTAGGGCGCCTGTCCAGACCAAAACGACTATCTTGACCCATAGGATCAGTGAACTCAAACGTCTTCCTCCTCCACTGGAATCGAGGCCATCGTCCGCTGCGCGTCCAAGTAATCCTGCAGAATCACAGCGGCTGCCACAGCATCAATGCGCGTCCGTCGCTCCTCAGCCGTGCGTCCAGACGCAATCATGATCTCCTCCGCACGCTGGGTAGAGCCATACTCATCCCAGAGTGTGCTCGGCACATCCAGCCCCTCCGCCCGCAACGCCTCGACCAGTTCGGCCGCATAGCGCTCAATACGTTGTGCCTGGGGGCCAGAAGTGCCATCGTCGTTCAGCGGATGGCCGATGACCAACCCTTCTACGCCCCAATCTCGAACAAGTTGGGCGATTTCGGAAAAATCCTCAGCCTTGGACCGTCGCTCGATGATGGACACTGGCGTCGCGATCAGTCCTGTTTCGTCAGATATGGCCACGCCCATCTGCCGTCCACCCACATCGAGCGCCAGCAATCTCATAGGCGACTCATCCGTTATTCCAGCACCACCACCTGAATGCGGAAGGGCAGGAATGGCACACGATCCAGCCACTCCCAGCGCTTGATCCAATCTGGCTGCACCTCCACGAGGGGCGGAGCATCCAAGGCAAACGATTCGGCAAGCGCCTGCACCGCTTCATCCACCGCCAGGCCTGCCACCGTGGAGCGCACCGCACCCCGGTCCACCTCCACGACCAGTGGAGCCCAGGCTGTCGCTTTCAGACCTACCTTCCGGCCTTCTATTCCTACGTCCTCGCTGAGTTCAAAGGTAATCTCTTCGGATTTCAGCTCATATGCCTCTGGAATCTTTTTCTCCAGTGCGCGATAGGCCAGCAACCGGGCATTGGCTTTGTCCACAGCAGTGCCAATGGCCAGAATGCGCATTTGCAGATGCAAGACGTCCGCTTCCGCGTCAAGGAACTGGTCATAGACTTCCGACAGGATCTCTATGGTCATCGACTCGGGAGGCAGGAACTCCTGTTCGTTCAACTGACTCTGCAACTCGACGTAGGCTCGTTGCTGAAGCTGCTGCAGCATTTGCGCCTTGAGACGGTCCATGTCGGCTCGGGTGACGACGCCAACCTGTTTTACCCCACCGCCCTGGGTCGGTTCCTCGTTGGTGACCCGGACCTTCCCCCGAAGGGTCGATGTCTCGATGTCGTTGATAGTCGCTGCGGGAACGTTGCCCACGGGCCCCGGTTGCAACGCTTCGATTTCGGCCTGCGCCGTGGTCCCGACACCCGCCTCAAGCGTGGCCGTCGTCACCGTCTTGAAACGCACTGTCGTCCCCGTCGTAGTCCGGACGATAGTGCCCGGCAGAATCTCCAACGGGTCGGACGTCTGGTTGATGAACGTAATGGCGCCCATGGCCGATGCATCCGGAGCGTCCCTCTTGCTGACCGTGGATGTCTCGCCTGTTTGCTCGACCTGAGCTTCCAGAATGCGGGCCGGGATAACCAGGTCCGATAGGCTGGGCTTCTCCACCTCGGGGTCGGCCAGGAGATCCAGCTCGGCTTCGACCACTTCCCGATAGGGTACGAGTGTGACCTTTGCTTCGGGCACAGCCAGCGCAGCAAGGCCAAGGACAAACCCGAAAAAGAGGGCAAACAGCAGCACTCCCAGAATGCGCCCTGCCCAAACAATGGCCACATCCCCATAGCCAATGTCCCCTCGGCCATCGCGCAAGCCGCGCACCCGGGCGGCAGCCGCCTGATGGGCCGATGAATGGCGCGGAGAACGGAGCCGCCACCTTCGGCGCCGCCCCTGCCTCACTGACCGGAGGGTGGGGATCCCCTCGTCTTTGGCCACCCGCCGCGTCCGCCCGTCCTGCGTGACGAGCGCCACGTCCAGGGCTAGATTGGCCGCGTAGCGCCGCAGAACCCGCAAGTTGATAGGACTCTGGAAGGTGCGGCAGCGCTTGGGCACGACCAAAAGCACCCGTTTGGCCTGCGCCCCTTCCAGCAGGTCGCGGATGGCCGGTAATCCATCTTCCACTTCGAGATAAATGACTTGTTGCATTCTCGCACTCAGAACCACATGGTGACGCACATGGCAATACACCCTACATCTGATGACATAGCTCACTCAAGATACGTGTCGGGCGATCAGGCGATCGGGACTGCTGCGCAGCCCAGGCCGCCAAGGCCAAAGCCGTGACGTCGCCTGGCCCTCTTCCCCAATCAGTACGATTGACCACCCCCGGCACATCGGTAGATTGCAGGCGCTTTACCTGCGGATAGCGAGCAAAGCGCAACCGTCTGCTCCAGGCCAGGGAGCGAACTGCTTCAACCACCTCGGGCAGGGCGCTTCCACCGCCCAGCAAATAGAACCGTTGGGGCAATGGCTCGTCTCGATTCAACTCGATCAGCACCGACTCGGTCTCTTCCAACCAAGCCCGCAAGCTCGGCGCCATCGCCTCCAGCACGTGAGGCCGAGCCTCATCTCTCAATCGTCCACTGACGTAGGTGATCTTGAGACGCTCGGCCTTGTCGGGGGAGAGATGCCACTTTCGGAGCAAAGCTCGCGTCAGGTCCGTGCCTCCTTGGGGAAGCGAAGCAAGGGCCAGTGGACACCCCGCCCGGCACCAAATCAAATCCGTCGTCTCCCCCCCTACATCCACCAGCATAGCCTGTGGATCGGTCAGACTGGCCGCCAAGGCCAACGGCGCAGCGGTCAGCGTCAACGAGGAGAAACGAAGCATCTCAGCCACCGACCGCCAGACATCAATCACCTCGCACTGGGCTAGCGTGGCAAATACAGTAGCGCCGATCTCTTGGCCCCGAAAACCCACAGGGTCGGTGACCCCGCGCCCATCGACGGTCAAGAGCACGGACGCAGCATCCACCAACAGCCAGTCAGGCTCATCGGAATCAGCGCCCAGCAACCGGTTGACTGACAAACGCAGCGCACGCTCAAGCAGCGCACCGAGTTCTCGCTCCTCGACGGGCCGTTCAGGACGGGACCGCCGCTGACTGACTGGCCAAGCCCCTCCCCGCAGCTGCGAAGCGGGCAATCCCACTAGCATTTGATCGGGCAAAAACCAGCTTCCGGTCCATTCCTGGGCCATCTCCTCAGCGCACTCTATCGCCCGCTCACAAGCATGAGCCATCTGCGACACCTTCGCACTGCCATGCCGTTGGGCCCAGCCCCAAACGGTGGCTTGTCCCTCGCCCACTTCGATGGCGAGGGCGCGGAGCGTAGTGGCCCCAGGGTCTATCAGGCTGAACCGACGCGGCGCTCCTGCGGACACTCCGCGTTGCTCACGAGCCCTGCGTTGCCACACCGTGTTTATCCCCGTCACACCCAGGCATCATCAACGATCGCTGGCGCTGAGCGTCTCGGACACAAGTCCTGGCACCAAAGCTAGCGCTTCCCCCAGCCGGTCGGGATCGCGGCCGCCAGCCTGGGCCATGGTGGGCCTTCCCCCACCGCCCCCGCCGACAACACGGGCAACTCGCTTGATCAGCTCTCCCGCCCGCAGTCCACGTTCTACCAGATCGGGCGTGACGGCGGCCACAAAGCTGGGCTTGTCGTTAATCACCGCACCCAGCACGAGCACGATGGAGCGTAGCTCGTTTCGAAACCAGTCACTCATCTCCCGCAGTGTATCCATGTCCTTCGCCTGGACGGCGGCAGCGAGCACCCGAACCTCGTCCACCTCTTGCACCTGCTGAAGCAATGACTCGAACTCCAAGCGGGCCAGTTCCCTGCGCAGCTGGGCAATCTCTTTCTCGCGATTGTTTAGTTCGCCCATCAGGCGCAGCACAGCGCGATCGACCTCTTCTGGGAGGGAGTCCAGGTGAGTCGCCGCCGCATCCAACACATCGAGCCGGCGCTGTACCAATTGCTGGGCCACCCGGCCTGTCACCGCTTCGATACGCCGCACGCCCGCCCCCACACTCCCCTCCGAGATAATGCGAAACATGCCAATTTCGCCGGTCTGACGGACGTGGGTACCGCCGCATAGCTCCTGACTGAAGGGATCTTTGGGCACGCCGATCTTGATGATACGAACTTGCTCGCCATACTTCTCGCCAAAAAGGGCCATGGCCCCCCTCGATACCGCATCGTCGTACGTCGTGTGCTCGGCCTCCAGGGGATAGTTGGCCAAAATGGCATCATTGACCGACTGTTCCACAGTGTCCAGCTCGTCTTGGGTCAGCATCGCGCCGTGGGTAAAGTCAAAGCGCAATCGGTCAGGAGCCACCAATGAACCCGCTTGCTGAACATGTTCGCCCAGGACGTAGCGCAGTTCGCTGTGAAGCAAGTGTGTAGCTGTATGATTGCGGGCAACGTCCATTCGGCGTGCAGCATCGACAACGGCCAAGACGGGATCATCTCTCCGTGGCCGCCCTCGCGTCACCTGCCCCCTATGGACAATGAGCCCCGGTACAGGCTGTCGCATGTCCTGGACTTCGATCCGCCAGCGGGGCTCCTCCTTGTTGTCCTCATGCCGAGCCAGCAGACCGGTGTCAGAGACCTGACCACCGCTCTCCACGTAGAATGGGGTCGCAGCCAGCACTACCTCAACTTCATCACCTTCACTCACATGCTGGACCGGCTCACCGTCGCACAGAATGGCCAGCATAATGGTCTCCAGCTGAACTGCCTGCCGCGCCACATGCTCGATGCCATCGGGGCCAACCCGGCCCTTGGCCTTGAGTTCCTCGGCGAGATCCGCGTACACCTCCAGATCTTGGCTTTCCATCGCCACAAACTGCTGTGCCGACCGAGCCCGGGCCCGCTGCTCCTCCAGCGCTGCCTGGAATCCCCGCTCGTCCACTGTAAAGCCATGCTCTCTGCCCACGTCACGGGTTAGATCCAAGGGAAAGCCAT
This sequence comes from Anaerolineae bacterium, assembly GCA_050053615.1. GTDB lineage: Bacteria > Chloroflexota > Anaerolineae > JAAYZQ01 > JAAYZQ01 > JASFTJ01. The sequence goes on from JASFTJ010000068.1 coordinate 6,932, forward strand.
AGGTGTCGTACAGGCGGAAGGCCTCGGCGCCAGGGATCATCTTCGCGCCCTTGTGCTGCAAGTCAGCCATGATCTCGTCAAGCAGGGTCAGGCCCACATCCAATGTTCGCTGGAAGCGGTCCTCTTCCTGGCGGATGACGTTGAGGATGAACTCGCGTCTCCGCCGCAAGTCTTTGTAGTGATCGCCCATGGTGTCTATCACCACCTGGGCCACCTCGCCCAGGAATGGCTCTGTCAGGCCGATCTTGCGACCGAAACGAGCTGCCCGCCGCAGGATCATGCGTAACACATAGTTGCGCCCTTCGTTGCCAGGGATGACGCCATCGCCCACCAGAAAGGTAACTGCCCGCCCGTGGTCGGCAATCACCCGATAGGGCACGACGTTCTCTCGCACGTCCTCGTCGCTGTGACCGAGCAATTCCTGCACACGGCAAAAGATGGGACGGAAGAGATCGGTGTCATAGTTGGCCATAACCTCCTGCGAGATGGCCGTCACCCGCTCCAGCCCCAGGCCAGTGTCGACGTGTGTGGCTGGGAGCTCGCTCAGCTCACCCTCAGCGTGACGGTCATACTGGATAAAAACCAGGTTCCAGATTTCAAGGTAGCGGGCACAGTCGCCGTTCACCTGACAGACATGGCCTGGTTCGCCCTGCTTGTCGCAATACGCTGGTCCGCGATCGTAGTGAATCTCGCTACAAGGCCCACAGGGACCTGTCGCCCCCATGGCCCAAAAGTTGTCCTTTCGACCATAAGGCAGGATGTGATCGTGCGCAATATCGGTTTCGGTCTGCCAGTAACCCCGTGCCTCCTCATCGGTGGGCAGGTCTCCCTCATCGTCCTCAAAGATGGTAGCCCACAAGTGCTCTTTCTCCATCCCCCAGACCCCGGTCACCAATTCCCAGGCCCAGCCGATGACCTCCTTCTTGTAATAGTCGCCAAACGACCAATTGCCCATCATCTCAAAGAAGGTATGATGGTAAGGAGATGGTCCAACCTCTTCCAAGTCGTTCAAATGACCGGAAACACGCATGCACTTTTGAGCATCCGCCACACGGGAATGTGGGGGTTCCTCCAAACCCAAGAATATGTTCTTGAACTGATTCATGCCAGCATTGGTGAGCAACAGGGTCGGATCGCCCACAGGCACCAGCGATGCACTGGGGACGATCAGGTGCTCCTTGCTGGAGAAAAAGTCAAGGAAACTCTGGCGGATTTCAGCTCCAGTCATTCTTTTCATTTTCGATTCTACCTCGTCAATATTGCATCTCGTATAACGTGTTTTCCGAGTTACATTACACGCAACACAAACCCGAACCCAGTTCAAGCGGCCATTGTAGCCCAACTCGGCACAGATGTCAAACCGATGCAGTTCACACCCCAGGGCCCTGTCAAAGTCGCGAGTTCGGCGGATATGGGCCGGTATGCACGCCTTGAATCGTTGCGAAACGCACAGGTCTGACCTTGCCGCTCGCTGTCATCGAGTGTGTTCCGGCGACTTTGACAGGACCCTAACACCGTGCTCCGTGA
>JASFTJ010000069.1:0-8437 GCA_050053615.1 Anaerolineae bacterium
ACACGCCAGACCCACACCGGCTGCTGCGCGAGTTGGCGCGGGTGGTCAAGCCGGGAGGCACCGTCATCGTCACCACGCCCAATACGCTTTGGGAGCCGATCCACTGGCTGGCGGCCGTGACTGGCCTTCATCACAGTGAAGGGCCGCACCGAGACATCTCGCGCCGCGAGATCCTGGAGGGTTTGGCCGCAGCCGAGCTAGGCGTCGTCGCTGAGCGAACGTCAGTTCTCATCCCGGCCGGTCCGAGATTCCTGACCCGCTTCGGAGCCAAGCTGGAAGACTGGCTGCCGGACAGTGCACTGAGAGTGATCGCCCTACGAAGGATGTTTCTTTGCGTCTGCGACAGATCGCCTTCCGGCTGAGCGGCCTGGGCCTTCTGGCCCTGATCCTGGTCAAGCTAGACCTCAAGGCAACGGCGGCCGCCTTGGCCAACGTGCGCTGGAGCTACCTGCTGGCCGCCGTGGCGGCCAACCTGCTGCTCTTCGGGCTCAAGTCGTGGCGTTGGCGGGAGTTACTGCGGATGCAGGGCAGCGTCTATCCCTGGCGTGATGCATTTTTGGCCTTCGTCGCAGGATTGTTCCTGGGTCTGGTGACACCGGGCCGGGTGGGAGAAATGGGCAAAGCCTTCTATCTAGAACAGGACCAAGGCATGCCGCTCAGCGAAGGGCTGGCCAGCGTACTCATGGATCGCCTTTTTGACTTGTACACCATCCTGGTGTTGGGTGCGATCGGTCTGGCTTGGTTCCGGCTAATCCCCACTTGGGCGATGGTGTTGGTCGCAATCGGGACCGGCGCCGCCCTTCTGCTGCCTTTTGCGCTGTTGAGCGAGCAGCTGGCCGCGGCCGGCCTAGGTTTGGTGCGGCGGCTGCCTATCGTGCGTCGCTACGACACTCGATTGACCGAAGCGACCGAGCGCTTCCAAAGAGCGCTCCAGCCCTTGCTGACGCCCGGGCTGATCGCGCCGCTGGGGCTGACGCTGGCTGCCTACGCGCTGTTTTTTGGCCAAGGGCAGCTGCTGACCCTAGCCCTGGCGCTGCCGATGGACATAGTCTACCTCGCCGTGTGTCTGTCGGTGGCGGGGGTCATCACTGTGCTTCCCATCTCGATCTCTGGCTTGGGCACGCGGGACGCGATCCTCATCGGCCTGTTTGCACCGTTGGGGATCAGGGCTGAGCGCGCCGTGGCCTTTTCCACCTTGTTCTTCCTAACCTTCTACATCGGGGGTGGCGCCATCGGTGCAGTGGCCTGGCTGCTCAAGCCACTGGAGAAACATTCGGCGAGAGCATTGGGGAATGAGCAATGAGTGACCAAAAGAGCGGATCCCAGAGAACAACTGGACCGGGCCTGGCCCTAGATGTGCTGCTGATCGTCTTGCTCCTGGCGGCCGGGTGGGGCGTGCGCTGGATGTTCGTCAAGGCGGTCGTGTTTCCGCCCTTGGACGACCCGGCCTTTTATCTGACCACAGCCAAGAATCTGGTGTCGGGGCGAGGCCTTGTGGTGGACACCCTGTGGAGCTACCAACCCTACCTGAGCAGCGTGACCCACCCCAGCCACGAGCACTGGATGCCCCTACCGACCGGGCTGATCGCCGCTGCCTTTGTCCTTCAGCGTGCGATCTCGGGCGTGCTGGAAACTTCATTGCGCGTTGCACAACTACCGGGGATGATCCTGGCGACACTGCTGGCGCCGCTCACGTACATCGTGGGCCGCCGCATCCTGCCAGGAAGACATAGAAATCGCTGGATGGCCCTGACGGCAGGGCTGCTGATTGCGGCCAACGCCGCCTTGGGCTATCAGTCGGCCAGCGCCGACAGCAGCGCCCCCTATGCTTTCCTGGCTGCCTGGGCGTTGGCGACGGCCGTGCGGCGTCCAGGGGACGAAGCCGGCTACTTTGGAACCGGGTTGCTCATCGCCCTGGCATATCTCACCCGCGCTGACGGACTGATGCTGCTGGTGACCGTGCCTCTGGCCTGGTGGCTTCTGCCGGTGCCCGCCCCGGCAGTCATAGCTATGGCCAAATCAGAGTGGGCTACCAGCCCCCCTGAAGACGAAGAGGAATGGCCGGACGAGTTTGGGCCCACCTTGGCCAATTTTCCCGACATCCTTGTGGCCTTTACCTTTCTCGTCGCCATTTGGCTGGTGCGGAACTATGTGCAGTTTGGTACGCCACTACCCAGTTCAGTATTGGATCAGCTTTGGCTCCGCGATTATTGGGATACCTTCAGCTACTCGTCGCGTCCCGGCTGGGAAACCTGGCTGGCCCAGGGTTGGCAGGCGTTGCTGAAGCAACGAATCGGGGCCTTGCTGCATAACAGCAGGGTATTCCTGGTGAACACCTTTCCTTGGGGCCTCTTGGCCCTGCCCGGCGTTTGGTTTCTCCGCGAAAGGAGGACGTTCTACCCACCGGTGGTCTATGGCCTGTGTCTCTTCTTTGTGACAGCCATCGTTTTTCCGGTGTCGTCCACATACGGGACATTCTACCATTCTCTGGGAGCCGTCATGCCCTTCCTGGCCCTGGCCGCCGCCTATGCCGTCTATCGTTTTGCCCAGCGTATCAGCCGCAACCGCCGGATGGTGCTGCCTCTCTTTGGCGCTTTTGCTGCCGGGCTCCTGATCGTGGCCGGAGGTCACGTCGGTTTGTTTGCCCTGCCAAGGGTGGCAGAACGGCACCAGGCAGAAAAGGAGCAATTCGAAGCCGCAGCCGCCTGGCTCGCCGCGAACGCCGCTCCCGGAGACGTCGTGATGACCACCCAGCCCTATACGCTGAACTATGTCAGCGGCCATCCCTGCATCGTGTTGCCGGGCAACGAACCTCCTGACATCGCCTGGGAAGCTGCCGAACGCTTTCGCGCTCGCTTTCTGATCATCACTCAACGCTTTGGCCTGTATCCGCAGGTCCTGAACGAACAGCCCGATCCACGCTTCCGGTTGCTAGAGACCACAGACGGGAACGAGATCTATGAGATTGTTCAAGACTAGAGCCTTTGGTCTGCCTGGACGCGACCAAAGGGCATCATCGAAACTCGATCCTGACACAGCACAAACGAAACTATGACCAAGAACAACACCTTGCGCACCTGCCTACAATGGGGCGCTTTGCTTGCAACCGGAGCGGCCCTGGTTCTGGGCCTGCGTCTGCTGACAGAGTACATTCCCTTTGCCTCTGACTGGGAGCGCTATTTCCAGCCGATCACGCGCGGCTGGCTGCAAGGCAACCTGACCCTGTATCAAAGTGCGGGACGGGGGATTGCCTTCTGGAATCCGCCCTGGTTGCTCTGGCCGCTCGTTCCCTTGGCCGTCTGGCCTGTATGGGTGGGGTGGGGGTTGTTGGTCGTGGGTACGTTGATCTTGATGATCTGGCTGACCAAAGGGTATCAGAAGCGTTGGCTCGTCTTTTTGGCCCCGCTCATCATCGACCTGATCCTCGACGCCCCAGCAGAAATCATCCCCATGCTGGGCATCGCGTTGGGCTGGCTGGCTGTCGGCCGGCCTCATCTGGTCGGTCTAGCCCTGGTCCTAATGGCTGCGAAACCGCAATCCTGCTTTCTGGTCGCTCTGTGGGTCTTGCTAACCCACCGGCGGCGATTCAAGTCCTTACTGGTTCCGACAGTTGTTTTCTTTGTTTCACTCGCTGTGCATGGCTGGGATTGGCCCTTACGCTGGACCACTACCCCTCAGCCCTTGAACCTGATCTCCAGAGGCCACAACATCACGCCCTGGCGAAGCATCGGACTGTGGATGATACCGGTAGCCGTGGTGCTCGGCGCGTGGGCAGTGCGGCTGCCCCGCACGCGGCGCAACCTGGGCGCGCTGGTGGCCGCCAATGCCCTTATCACGCCCTACATGGGCAGCTACAGTCTGGTCCACGTCCTGACCTTCAGCCTGCTGCCCCTCGGGACAAACTGGGCGATTGCCGGCTGGCTCGCTTCCTGCACTGTGTTTCTGAGATTCTGGTTCGGCCAACAGGCTGTGCGCTTGGACTTTGTGATTGCCGCCATCTTGATGATCGGCTACCTACTACAGGCTGACCGGTGCGGGCCGCCGCCTCTGGCCGGAGACAAGCGACAATGAAACCCCGCCGCTGGCTGGATTTAGGGGCGCTCTTGGTCCTGGCGCTGATCGTGCGCCTCCTGACAGCTTGGTTGCTGCGGCAACCTGGCTACACCGACGCCTACTACTATGCGGTCGGGGCGCAACAACTCCATGCAGGGCAGGGATTCACCGAACCGTTCATCTGGAATTATTTGGATCCTCCAGCCAGCCTGCCCCACCCCGGCTATCTCTACTGGATGCCGCTGACGGCCATGCTGGGCTGGCTGGGCCTCGAGATACTCGGCGAGTCGTTCCGGGCGATCCAAGCGCCCTTTGTCCTGGTTTCGGCATTGCTCCCGCTGATGGCCTACACCGTGACCTGGGACCTCACCGGCAGGCGCAAGCACGCGTTGTTGGCGGGTGCTCTTGCGGTCTTTGTCGGATTCTACGCCCACGTTTTTGTCCTGCCCGACAACTTTGCCCCCTTTGCTCTGGGAGGGAGCCTTTGCCTGTGGGCTGCTGGGCGCGGCCTGCGCAACGGACAGGTAACGTGGTTCGGCCTGGCCGGTGTGGCGGCAGGGGTTGCCCATCTGGCGCGTGCGGACGGAGCCCTGTTGCTCGGGGTCACATGGTTGGCCGCGACCGCCGCCAAGCGTCTTCCCACGCGCGCCAAAGCGACGGGTATTGCTTCGAGCCTGGCAGGCTATCTCCTGGTGATGGGGCCGTGGTTCGTGCGCAACTGGCAGGCAGTCGGCACCCCCCTGGCCGGGGCGGGATTCAAGACGCTGTTTCTGACGACCTACGACGACATCTTTGGCTACCAACCGCCACTGAACCTGAAGAGCTATTTGGCCTGGGGTTGGGGCGCGATCCTCCAGTCGAAAGCAGAGGCGCTATGGCTCAACCTGCAAAGGCTGTGGGCAGAGAACTTGCTGATCTTTCTCCTGCCCCTCACGGCAATGGGTTTGTGGGTGCATCGACGCGAGCGGCTAATCCAGCCCTTCCTCCTCTACCTGCCGCTTCTCTTTGTGGCAATGACCTTCGCGTTCACCTTCCCTGGGAGCCGAGGCGGGCTCTTTCACTCAGGCGGGGCGCTGCTGCCCTTCTTTTTTGCCGCCGCCGGGCCGGGTTTAGATGCGATGCTCCGCTGGGCGGCCCGCCGCTTCCCAGGCTGGCAGGCCGACAAAGCATGGTCCGTGTTCAGTGTCGGAGCGGTAGCCATGGCTGTGTTGGTAACACTCCTTGCTCTGGCACGAGCCGGAGTGCTCGATGGGGATTGGAACAAACGGGACTGGGGATATGCAGAGATTGGCCAGTGGCTGGATGATCAGGGAGCGGCAGAGGCCACAGTGATGGTAGGCAACGCGCCGGGATTCACGTGGCACACAGGACATCCGGCCATCGCCGTGCCCAACGAACCACTGGACACGGTGCTGTCCGTAGCCGACGACTATGCCGTCCGCTACCTGCTGCTGGATAGCACGCGTCCCCGCTTCACGGATGCGCTCTATGACGGTCAGATTAACCATCCGCAGCTCGTCCGGCAGCACATACCGCAACTCGAGGGACAAGCATGGCAACTCTACAAGATCCTTCCATGACTGAGCATTCAACACTGAGCGCTCGTTCGTTCCAGAGTCAGCTATGGCAGTGGCTCATTCCAGTCGTGGCGCTTGTGGCTACGACTAGCTACGTGCTGTGGAGCCAGATCCATGGCCCCATTGGCTTTCCCTTGGACGACGCCTGGATCCACCAAACCTATGCTCGCAACCTGGCCGAGACCGGCCAACTGGCTTACCTCCCCGGCCAGCCCAGTGCAGGGTCGACATCGCCCGCCTGGAGCGTTCTCCTCTCCCTCGGCTACCTGCTGGGCCTAGACTTTCGATTGTGGGCCTATCTGCTGGGAGGAGTGGCCCTGGCTGCCACCGCTTGGCTGACCCATCGTCTGTTCCGCCGGCTAGATCCGTCTCGACCGAGGGCCGCACTGCTGACCGGGCTATTGTGCGCCGCAGAGTGGCATTTGGGCTGGGCGGCAGCCTCGGGCATGGAGACGATGCTGTTCATCGCCCTGTCCCTGGCTCTGCTGGAGTACTACTTTGGCCACACAACGGACCGCAGGGAAGCCGAGGGTCCCGTTACACTTGCGATGGAGCGAACAATGGTCCGCGCCGTAGGCATCGGCTTGCTGGGTGGATTTCTCGCGCTCACCCGACCCGAGGGCCTGGGACTGGCGGGGCTGATCCTGGCCGCCCTCGTAGTGCTTCCCAGGCCGCCATCTCGGAGCGAACTGGGATCACGCCTGTTGACCGGCGGCGTCGCGCTTCTGGCTCTTGGTCTGATTGTGACTCCCTACGTTGCCTTTAACCTCAAGACCGCCGGTTCGATGTTGCCCAACACCTTCTACGCAAAGCAGGCCGAATACCAAGTAAGCGTCCGGGCTGTCCCTGTGCTGACGCGCTTCTGGCGAGTACTGAGCCCCACCTTGGTCGGAGCGCAGTTGTTGCTGCTGCCCGGCTTCTGTTACGCAGTCTATCGGCTGCTGCGCCGCCGCGCTTGGTCTGCCCTGCTCCCTGTGGTATGGTGGTTTGCCTTTCTTTCAGTTTATGCCCTGCGCCTGCCGGTGGCCTATCAGCACGGCCGCTACACCATGCCGACCATTCCCATCCTCATTCTCTATGGCGCGTGGGGCACTGCCGAGATCTTGCGCCCTCGTTCGCCTCGCGTTAGCGTGCGTGTGCTCAGCCAGGCCGCGCCGCTGGCCATCGCCCTGCTGGCCCCGATTTTTCTAGTGCGAGGAGCCGAGGCCTACCACGACGACGTAGGCTTTATCGACGGGGAGATGGTCGCCACTGCCCGCTGGCTGAACGAGCACACCTCTTCCGGCGATCTCATTGCTGTGCATGATATCGGAGCCGTTGGTTACTTGACCGATCGCCCCCTGCTGGACCTGGCCGGCCTGATGTCACCGGAGGTCATCCCCTTCCTGACCGATGTCGAACAGTTGACGGACTGGATGTTGGAACGGGGAGCCGAATACGCTGTTTTTTTTCCCGACTTTTCTCCCACCTACAGCCAGCTGGCAGCCGATCCCACGCTCCAACCAGTCTACTGCACCGATTATGCCTGGACCCAAACACAAGGACACCAGAACCTATGTGTATACCGGTTGACCTCTGAAAACCATTCGCGGTGAAGCAGGAGGGTTGTAACAAGGGGGATTCTGTGGTATACTTAAGCGCACCGAGTTACTTGCGTCGAAAGACAAGGGGGATGGACAGAGGCAGAAGGCCATGCACAGAATTACAGTTATGCTCGTCGATGATCATCCTGTCTTTCGCCAGGGTCTACGGCGGGTTCTAGAAGGTGAAGGCGATCTGGAGGTAGTCGCGGAAGTAGCCGATGGGCAGGAAGCGCTGAGCGCGGCAAAGGAACTCGCTCCAAATGTCATCTTGCTGGACATCAACCTGCCGGGGATGAATGGCTTGCAGGTCGCCCGTTCTCTCAAAGACACCTTTTTGGACATCCAGATCATTATGCTGACCGCCTACCACGATGATCAGCAGGTATTCCACTCCATGCAGGCCGGCGCTTCTGCCTACTTTCCCAAAGACGTTAGCCCCCGACGCTTGATCGAAGCTATCCGACTGGTGCACCAAGGGAGCTACGTGGTTGAGGATCGCGTCCTAGAGAAACCGGAGGTCGGAGCCTGGCTGCTGGCGCAATTTGAAGAGATCGAGAGGGACGCCAGGGATGACGCATCGCTCCTTACCCCGCTGTCCCCGAGAGAGATGGAGATCTTGCAGCACATCGCCCAAGGCAAGAGTAACAAAGAGGTTGCGCACGAACTGGGCATCAGCCGTCAGACTGTAAAGAACCATATGACCAATATCCTGCGCAAGCTGGCAGTAAACGACCGCACTCAGGCTGCCATCTATGCTCTGCGGCGAGGTTGGATTCGATTACAAGATATTGAATAGGCTTTGTCCATCGCTTGGTGAGAAAGCTCCAGGTTCTGAACGCAAAGGTTTGAATCACAAGTGGGGACAGACCGAGGTAAAAAGGTATGTCAGATCAAGAGACGGCTCTCTCCACTGCAGAACAACTTGGGGTCCTGATTCAGGAAAGCCAGAAGGAATACGAAAACATCCAAGATGAGCTGAAAGAAATAGATGTGCTTATCCGCCAGAGCACTGTTGAGGTGGAAAAGTTGGCCCAACGCAGCACCCAGTTCGCCAATCGGGTACGCCAAATGGAGATGAGCATCGATGGTTATCCCCGGAGCGACATCAAAGAGACCTATGCAACAGCGCATGAGGCGCAGATGCGCCTGTTCATGATGCGCGGGCAGGTCGAGCGCCTCCAGAATCGGCAGCAGACCCTCGAGAAGCAGAGCCAGCGTCTGCTA
>JASFTJ010000070.1:0-8427 GCA_050053615.1 Anaerolineae bacterium
TGACCAACTACCTTTGACCGATCGGCATTCGGTACGCAGCGACGAGAACAAAAAGATCATCGTCCGTGGCGCGCGTGAGCACAACCTCAAGGATATCGACGTCGAACTGCCCCGCGACAAGATGATCGTCATCACCGGATTGTCGGGCTCGGGCAAGTCATCGTTGGCCTTTGACACCCTCTATGCTGAGGGGCAGCGGCGCTATGTTGAATCGCTGTCGGCCTACGCCCGCCAGTTCCTGGGCGAGATGCAAAAGCCCGACGTGGACCAGATTGATGGCCTCAGCCCGGCCATCAGCATCGACCAAAAAGGCTCCAGCCGCAACCCCCGTTCCACCGTGGGCACTGTCACTGAGATCTATGACTATTTGCGGCTCCTCTACGCCCGGACCGGCGTGCCCCATTGCCCCAAGTGCGGCCGCGAGGTCCATCAGCAGACCGTGGGCCAGATTGTGGATGCCATCGAGGAGATGCCTGAGGGCAGCCGCATCCTGATCATGGCCCCGCTGGTCAAGGACCGTAAGGGCGAGCACCGCAAAGTGTTCGAGGACGTGCGCAAGCGGGGCTACGTCCGGGTACGCGTCAACGGCGAGGTCCGCGATGTGGACCAAGAGATTCAGCTGGACCGCTACAAGATGCACACCATCGAAGCGGTGGTGGACCGCCTCATTGTGCGGCACGGTGACGGAGATATGGACCGCACTCGCCTGGCCGACTCGGTAGAGACGGCCCTCAGGCTAGGGGGCGGAGTAATGATGGTCGCCGATGTCACCGAGGCCCAAGAGGGCACGGGCCGCGAGTTCCCCCGCGATCATCTCTTCTCCGAGCACTTTGCCTGCGTCCACTGTGGCATCAGCCTGCCCGAAATCGAGCCGCGGTCCTTTTCGTTCAACAGTCCTCACGGCGCCTGTCCGGCCTGCACCGGCCTGGGCACCGAGTTGCAGATGGACCCCGACCTGGTCATACCTGACCGCAGCAAGACGCTCAAGAAGGGGGCCATCGAACCGTGGACTCAGGAACAATCAGGTGACAGCTATTACTACCAGCTGCTCGAAGCGGCGGCCAGGCAGCAGGGTATCCCCCTGGATGTGCCGGTCCGCGAGCTGAAGACCAGCCAGTTGAGCTATTTGCTCCACGGCGGGCGGCGGGGTGAACAGGTGACGTTGCAGTACAAGACGCCACAGGGCGTGCAGCGCACCTACACGACCCATTTCGAAGGTGTCATTCCCAATCTGAGACGACGTCATCGGGAGGCCTCGTCGGACCGGGCCAAGCAAAAGATAGAGCACTATATGGCCGAGCGTGCCTGCCCAGCCTGTCGGGGGCGCCGACTCAAACCTGAAGCCTTGGCCGTGACGGTGGCCGACAAGCCAATTGACGACGTAACGGCCATGTCGGTGACAGACATGCTAACGTGGGTGGGGGACCTTCAGAGGAACGGCGAGGGCAATGACCGATTGCTAACCGAGCGGCAGCGGATGATCGCTCGACAGATCTTGAAGGAGCTCCACGACCGCCTGTCATTCATGGCCAACGTGGGACTTGACTATCTGACCATCGACCGCCAGGCGGCGACCCTTTCCGGCGGGGAGGCGCAGCGCATCCGCCTGGCGACGCAGATCGGTTCGCGGCTGATGGGTGTGCTCTACATCCTCGACGAGCCCAGCATTGGCCTCCACCCTCGCGACAATGGGCGGCTGCTCCGCACGCTGCAGGGCATGCGCGACCTGGGCAACACCGTCATCGTCGTTGAGCACGATGAAGGGACGATGCGGGCAGCGGATTGGGTCCTGGACCTGGGGCCAGGGGCCGGTGAACTGGGTGGCGAGGTGGTCTGTTCCGCGCCACTCGAGGAGTTTCTGCGCTGTGACGACTCGTTGACGGCCGCCTACCTGCGTGGCGAGCGACAAATCGCAGTGCCGGAGACCCGTCGGCCGGGCACCGGCAAGTTCCTGGTGATCGAAGGCGCCGCCGAGAACAACCTAAAAGAGATCACCGTTCGCTTTCCTCTGCGCAAGTTCGTCGCCGTGACCGGGGTGTCGGGCTCGGGCAAGAGCAGCCTCGTCGTCGAAGTGGTCTTTAAGCGGCTGAGCCAGCATTTTTACCGGGCCAAGGCCAAGCCGGGCAAGCACGATGTCATCCTGGGCTTGGAGCGTATTGACAAGGTGGTCAACATCGACCAGAGCCCCATCGGCCGGACGCCTCGCTCGAATCCGGCGACCTATACCAGTGTGTTCACTCCCATCCGTACGCTCTTTGCGCGCCTGCCCTCGTCGAAGGCGCGGGGCTACAAGCCGGGGCGCTTTAGCTTCAACGTCAAGGGCGGACGCTGCGAGGCATGCCGTGGCGATGGCATCATCAAGATCGAGATGCAGTTCCTGCCAGACGTTTATGTGCCGTGTGAGGTGTGTCACGGCCAACGCTACAATCGTGAAGCGTTGGAAATCCACTACAAAGGCAAGAACATTGCTGACGTGCTGGACATGACGGTGGATGAGGCTTTGCGATTCTTTTCCAACGTGCCTCGTATCCGAAACAAACTCAAGACCCTTACCGACGTGGGCCTGGGCTACATTAAGCTGGGCCAGCCGTCCACGACGCTTTCTGGCGGCGAAGCGCAGCGAGTAAAGTTGTCGAAGGAGCTTTCGCGTCGGTCCACGGGCAACACTTTTTACATCCTCGACGAGCCGACCACCGGCTTGCACTTTGCTGACATTGAGAAGCTGCTGCATGTGCTCCACCGGCTAGTGGATGCGGGCAACACGGTGGTCGTCATCGAGCACAACCTGGATGTGATCAAGGCCGCCGACTGGATCATTGATCTGGGGCCGGAGGGCGGCGATGATGGCGGCTGGATCGTCGCCGAAGGCACGCCGGAGCAGGTGTCGCGGGTGCGCAAGTCATACACTGGGCAGTTTCTGCGCAGCACTCTGGGGGTTGGCGCGTAAGTGTGGGACCACAAGGGGGAAGCTGCCCCCTCCCCTGCGACCGGAGGGGCCGGGGAGGGTTGGGGCCATCCAGGAGAACGAGTAGCTATGACCCAACGACAACGTTCCATCCTCTCGATTTTCGCCGCTCTGATCACGCTGGTCGTGCTCATTTGGCTGACCGATGCCGCGCCGGCAGCCCGAGACGACCTGCTGCCGGCGGTTTTCTTTGGCATATTGATCGTCTTTACCAATACCTTCGGCGTCCCGCTGGCCGGGGGACGGGTCTCGTTGCTGCCGATGACGACCGTAGCCGGCTTTCTGCTCGTGGGCCTCGTGCCGGTGATGTGGGCGGCGTTTCTTGGCGCCCTGCTCCACGGCTGGATCCGTTACCACTGGGCCGAGCAGTTGGAGGAGCAATTGGATCCGGGCTTTCTAGCAGCCGTCGGCCTGGCCGCCGCCAACGCGGCGCTGCATGCCGTCAGCATCCTCGTGGCCGGCTTGGTTTTCCTAGGGGCAGGTGGCGTCACACCCTTGACTAAAGTCGACTCGAGCAACTTCCTGCCGCTCCTGCTACTCGGTCTTGCCTATGTGACCGTCAATCTCTTCATCGCTGGTTTGTACTTTGCCGGCCGCGGCCTCAAAGCCTTACAGCACTACCTTCGCTCCTTGCCCAACGTGCTCCTCTACGAGGGATGGCCACTGATCTTTGCCCCATTTGTCGCTTTGACGTACACGCGACTCGGGCTGGGGCAGTTTGTCCTCATGGCCCTCGCCCTTGTTGCCACATCACTTGTCACGCGCAGTCTCAGCTTGGCTCGCCAAAGGTTGGAACGACGTGTAGACGAGTTGGATAGTCTCCAAGCGGTCGGACAGGCCCTCAGCACCAGCCTGGATCTGGATACGATTCTGGTCGCGATTCACATTCAGGTAGCCAAACTGATGCCTGCCCGGAACTTTTACGTTGCCCTGTACGATCCAGAGATCGACGAAGTTTCCTTCCCTTTGGCCTATGAAAATGGTGAACGGGTCAACTGGCGCTCAAGGCGGACGGGGAACGGTCTCACCGAGTACGTCCTGCGGACACGCGCGCCTCTGCTGATTCGCAAGGAGTATGATGCCACGCTGGAAGCACTCGCAATAGACAAAATCGGCCGCCCGGCGACTTCTTGGCTGGGTGTGCCTATCGTGGCCCGGGACACGTCCCTGGGCGTCATCGCTGTGCAATCTTACTCCCCCCACCAACTGTACGATGTGTCGCACCAGGAAGTGCTGATCACCATCGCTGCCCAGGCGGCTGTCGCCATTCAGAACGCGCGCCTTTACGCGCGCACCGACCAAGCCTTGGCCCGCCGGATCCAAGAACTAAGCTCGATCTTGCGAACCACGCGCGAGGGGATTCTACTGCTCGATCCAGAGGATCGGGTACTGGCTGCCAATCGCGCCCTGGCTGATTTCTTGGGCGTCGCCCAGCTAGAGCTGGCGGACACGACCTTGCATGCCCCCCGGCCGGACGGAGAGCCGCCGTTGATCACGCTCCTCGGTTACACGCCGCAGGATTTGCGGGCCGATCGCCAGCTGCTGGTCGAGGGAAAGATTGAGTCCAAGAAGCGGAGGACCGTCATCTCTGGACCGCCGGAGCGGCACGTTGAGCACAACCTGACCCCGGTGCGTGATCAGGAGGGCAAGATCTCTGGCTGGCTGCTTGTCTTCCGCGATCTGACCGAGGAACGGGAATTGACACGTCTCCGCCAAGACATGACCAGCATGCTGATACACGATTTGCGTTCGCCGCTCTCGGTGTTGGTGAGCGGCCTGGAATTGATCAAGCTCGATCTGGCCGAGGGAAGGATGGATTCCCTGGCCGATGCGCTCGCTTTGGCCGAGCAGAGCAGCAAGTACGTGTTGCGCTTGGTGAACGATCTGCTGGACATCAGTCGGCTGGAGAGTGGTCAGGTGTCGGTGGCTGCTGAGGCGGTTGAAGTGCGACCTTTGCTGGAGAAAGTGGCCGCGCGGCTCCGGCCGCTGGCAGCATCGACCGATATTGCGCTTGAGGTTTCCACGGAGCCCAGTCTGCCGCCATTGCACGTGGATCGTAGGCTGATGGACAGGGTGCTTCACAATCTGGTGGACAATGCCATCAAGTTCACGCCCGATGGTGGTCGGGTCCGACTTTGGGGCCGCTCCGATCCGGAACTTGCCCCGGAGGTCATACAGGTTGGCGTCACGGATACAGGCCGCGGTATCCCATCGGAGGTGCAGTCCCGGCTATTCGAAAAGTTTCAGGCCGTCAGCCTGGCGCCGGGACACCGCAAAGGGATTGGCTTGGGGCTTCCCTTCTGCCAACTGGCGGTTGAAGCCCACGGTGGGGAGATTTGGGTCGAGAGCGATGGCGTGCCGGGAAAAGGCAGTACGTTTGTGATGCGTCTACCAGTTGCTGAGGAGGATGGGAAAAGCCCTAGTGCGGACGGCGATGCTTCACCTCTGCTCTGCGCATCCTGACGTCTTTGCACGTCGTTGAACCAGTGTCTTGGGCCTTTCCTGGTGCTGTCGGTGGCCCTATTTCCGCTCACAGATGTGAGCGAATTTCTGAGATAGTATCTGGAAGCCTTTGCTGCCAGTCTGATAGGTTTTGGCAGGCCACATGTGCTATATTGTAGTTGCCCCATTGGGGAAAGGGGGCTCTGCGGAGCCCCTTCTTGCTGAGTAGAGATTGTTTGGTGGTCTCCCTTTCATGGTGTTGATGGGAGTGCATCTGTCCGAGGGAGGGCTTTCAGAGCCCGAAACAGTTTTCTTGGGGGCAAACAGGTCATCAACAGGAAGCAAGGAGACGACCGATTGGTAGGAGCACAACGAACGCAATGCTATTGAAACCGATTCGAGATGTGGGAATTGCAGGCTACGGGGCCTACGTCCCTCGCTACCGGCTGCCCGGCAGCGAAGTGGACCGCGTTTGGACAGATGGACGGGGTGGATCTCCTGTCAAGGAAAAGGCGGTGCCCGGCCCGGACGAGGACACGGCCACCATGTCGATCGAGGCGACGCGGAATGCACTGGCCCGGGCCGGGGTGGACTCGGCTGCCATCCGCGCTGTGTGGGTGGGTAGCGAGTCCCACCCCTACGCCGTCAAGCCTACTTCGACCATCGTCGCCGAGGCCGTCGGCGCAGGTCCGGCCACCCAGGCCGGCGACTGGGAGTTTGCCTGCAAGGCGGGCACTGAGGCGATCCAGGCGGCTATGGGTTTCATTGGTTCGGGCATGGCCGATTATGCCTTGGCTATCGGCATGGACACAGCCCAGGGGCGTCCCGGAGACGCACTAGAGTATACGGCTGGCGCCGGGGGCGCAGCCTACATTCTGGGTCCGGCAGAGGACAGCCTGGCTATCATTGAAGGCTCGTTTTCGTACGTGACCGACACGCCCGACTTTTTTCGGCGGCCGCGCCAGCACTATCCGCAGCATGGCCATCGCTTCACTGGTGAACCAGCCTATTTCAAGCATGTGCTTGCCGCAGCTGGGCAGTTGATGGATTTGTTGGGCACCAAACCGGAAGACTATGCAGCGGCGGTCTTTCACCAACCCAACCCCAAGTTTCCGGAGCGGGTGGCCCGAAAGCTGGGCTTCACACCGGAACAGACTCGCACCGGCCTGCTATGCCCAAAGGTGGGCAATACGTACGCTGGTTCGTCGCTGCTGGGTCTGACGGCCATCCTGGACGAGGCACAGCCGGGCGACCGGGTGTTGCTCGTCTCCTTCGGGTCGGGCGCGGGGAGTGATGCCGTGTCGCTGCAGGTCACGGACAAGATCGAAGAGCGTCGAGACCGCGCGCCGCGGACCAGAGTCTACGTCGATCGCCGCAAAGAGATCGACTATGGTACCTATGTGCGCTATCGCAAGAAATTACACATGCACTAATCAATTTACCAATCTACCATTTCCCGGATGCTGGTAGATTGGTCAACTGGTAGATGGGGAATGGGATGAGAGACGTCAGTATCATTGGCATCGGACAGACGCCGGTAGCCGAACACTGGGATCGTTCATTGCGACACCTAGCGGGCGACGCGGTGCTGGCGGCTATGGACGACGCGGGCGTTGAGATGGCCGATGCTTTGTATGTGGGCAATATGCTCTCCGGTGTGCTTAGTGGGCAGGAGCACTTGGGCGCGCTGATCTCTGACTTTGTCGGGCTGCGGGGCATCGAAGCGGTCAAGGTTGAGGCGGCCTGTGGCTCCGGAGCGGCAGCCCTGCGACTGGGCTACG
This sequence comes from Anaerolineae bacterium, assembly GCA_050053615.1. Classification (GTDB taxonomy): domain Bacteria; phylum Chloroflexota; class Anaerolineae; order JAAYZQ01; family JAAYZQ01; genus JASFTJ01. The sequence continues at coordinate 7,189 of JASFTJ010000070.1, forward strand.
CCGCTGTGGCCGGGGGGCTGCATGATTTCGTCATTGTCGCCGGTGTGGAAAAGATGACCGACACGGTCAACACCGAAACCACGACTGGCCTGGTGATGGCTGCCGATGCCGACTATGAATCGATCCATGGCATGACGTTTGTCAGCATCAATGCGCTGTTGATGCGGCGCTACATGTACGAATATGGCATAAAGCACGAGGACTTTGCCAATTTCACGGTGAATGCTCATCGCAACGCGGTGGGCAATCCCAACGCTATGTACCCGAGACCGATCACCGCCGAGCAGTTTGGACACGCTCGGATGATCGCCGCTCCTATCAATCTGCTCGATTCGTCGGGCATCGGCGACGGAGCAGCCGCGGTCGTGATTTGTCCCAGCAGCATGGCCCGCGAGTTTGGCAATGGGCGAGTGGTGCGCATCCGGGCCTCAGCGATGGCCACCGATGCAGTAGCAGTCCACGACCGACCGGACCCACTGTGGCTCTCTGCCGTTGAGGCGTCGACGTATAAGGCCTACCGGCAAGCAGGCGTTGGTCCCCGCGACATAGATTTGTTCGAAGTGCACGATGCCTTTACCATCATGTCGGCATTGAGTCTGGAGGCATCCAGCTTTGCCCAACGAGGCAAGGGTGTCTGGTTGGCTCAGGCTGGCGAGATCAGGCGCGAGGGCCGCATTCCCATTTGCACGATGGGCGGACTGAAGGCACGCGGGCATCCTGTCGGTGCGACCGGCGTCTACCAAATCGTCGAGGCCGTCCAGCAGCTGCGCGGTGCGGCCGGCCCCAACCAGGTCCCGAACGCTCGGCTGGGTATGACTCAAAACATCGGCGGCAGTGGAGCGACGGTCATCACACACATCCTAGAGGGTCAGGATTGAGTTGCCGCCATATGAGAAAGCTATGCAAGATCCCATGAGGAAGAGAATAGGACTTTCGGGGGATTGATATTTTCGCGAGAAACGGTTATAATAAGTTAGTTAAGGGAGGTTAGTATGAGTATTCCGCGACATTGGCGCTTGCAGGATCAAAGATATGCGATGGTTGGTGAGGTATGCAACAAGTGCGGGGCCAAGCTGTTTCCGCCCCGCGACGTTTGCCCAGAGTGCAGCAAGCCAGCCTATGAACCCTACACTTTTAGCGGCAATGGGCAGATCTATTCTTACTCGACAGTCTACCAGGCGCCAACCGGGTATGAGGAGTTTGTACCCTACACCGTCGCCCTGGTCGAGCTGGATAAAG
>JASFTJ010000071.1:0-8415 GCA_050053615.1 Anaerolineae bacterium
ATCCGAAAATTCAGCGGAGGCGGCTCCCCCGTGCCTGGCCGGCACTGGACAGGCCACGCCGCCGGTTCTCTGCATTTCTGTCGGAAATTGCCGGGCATCGCGCAAGCGGCCCGGCCAGCAATCTACAAATAGGTTCTAAATGAGACGGCCCAAATCACTGACCGCCCGGCGCATATCCAGAAAGACCAATCCTAATTTGGCCTCCTCGCGAGCCAAGGAGGTCAGCACTGCTTCCTCGCCGACCGACATGAGGATCACATAGCCGTTGCCCCCACGGATGTAGACCTGGTCCATCATTCCCCGCCCCAGTTCGCCGGCGATCCGCTCGCCGAGGCTGAGCATAGCCGCAGACATGGCCGAGACCCGATCCTCTTCCACGTCAGCCGGCAGGTCGGAGGCAATGATCAAGCCGTCCAAACTCACGACCGCCGAGGCCTCAATGTCCGGGGTGCCGACCCGGAGATCTCGCAAGCGAGCTACCATCTGTTCCGTGCGTGATCTCATGATTTCATTAGCTCCTTTCCTGGATTTCCCTGTGATTCAACGCCATTACAGGATACCACAAGTCCCTGTGGATGTCAACGCGGCGCATCCCGTGCGTCTGGGCAAAGGGTTGCCGAGCCGCACGCGCGACGCCCTTGTCAGACCCTCCTAGTCTTCCGCAGGACGATATAGCGCCTCGTAGACAACGTACTGCTCGTAGACCCGTTGGAGATACAGCCGGGATTGAGTGGCCGTGATCACTTCGACAAAAAGGTCCAGATCTGTGCCAGCCATCTCCAGCCAGCGAAGGACGTTGCCTGGTCCGCCATTGTAGGCGGCCAGAGCCACCAAGAGCTGACCGTCGAAGCGATCCAGCTGGACGGCCAAATAGAATGCCCCAAAGCGAACGCTGACCGAGGGTCGGTACAGATCATCAAGGACAAAATCTTCCATCTCCAGGCTGCGGGCAATTCCCTCGCCGGTCGCTGGCATCACCTGACCCAAGCCCCGCGCCCCTGCGTACGACTCGGCCACCGGTTCAAAGAGGCTTTCTTGACGGATGAGGGCAGCCAGGAGCAGGGGGTCCAATGCGCGGGCCTTTGATTCAGCAACAAGCAACCCTGCGTAGGGCAAGGGATAGGCCAGTCGCTGCAGCACCGGAGGGGCTTCCCGGATGGTTCCCTCTGGCCACAGCCCCGCCAGGCGATAGGCGCATCGAGCAGCCATACCATGCAGACCTCGGTCATGGAAGAACACAGCCAGGGGAGCCAGCCACAAGGGCTCTTTCCAGGCCGCTGCCCGAACCTTGTCAAAGGCCTGCAAGGCCTCTCGCCGAAGGCCCACGGCCAGTAGAACCTGTCCCCGCTGAAAGTCAAGAGAGCGGGTCACGGATACTGGCAAAGTGATCAGATTCGTGCTGGTCGGCGCCTGGGTCCAATCGCGCAACCAAGCCTCAATCTCTATCTGGGTCTGAGTCGCTTCCCAAGCAGGCGACTCCACCGCAGCTGTGATCAACCGTGTAACCGTCAGCGACTCGCCAGTTCGCATTTGCTCCACCCGCAGAGCATAATAGCCCTGGGGATCCTCGGCAACGAGCTGATCCCAGGAGGCAGGCGGCACACGACAGGGCTCCCCCACATCCTGCGCCTGGCATTCTGCCCTTTGTATCTTGCCCAGCCAGTAGAGCGTCTTGGCCCGGTACGGAGACTTGGGATACTTTTCGAGAAGCGCCTGCCAGTCCGCAGTTGCTTCATCGAGGGCATCCGTCTGATAGCGGGCCAGGCCCGCACGCCAGAGCGCCTCGTCGGCGTCCTCATAGGAAGGAAAGTCAGTCTGCACCTTCTCAAAGAGCTCTGCTGCATCGGCGTGAGCGCCCTGCGTCTCGCGGAGCTTGGCCGCTCGCCACAGGGCCTGAGGAGCCAGCTCGTGGGCCGGGAAAAAAGCCGTCAGGTTCTGGTAGACCCTGACCGCCTCATCGGTCTCGTCCATCTGAGCGAGGATAGCCCCCTGTTCCAGCCAGGCGCGGGGCACCCACCGGCTCTCCGGATAGCTAGCGATGATGACTTCTAGTGTTTCCAAAGCTGCATCATGTTCGCCCAGGGCGCGCTGGGCCAGCGCCTTAAAGTAAAGCGCTTCCTCGACTCGTTCGGCCGGTTCGGCGCCCAGATAGCGGGCAAAGGCGCGGACGGCCGCGCCGTAGGCGTCAGGGTATCCGTCGCCAGCGTAATAGTCCACCAAGCCGCGCTGGAACTCGTCCACCCACTCTCCGACCGTGCCCGCATCCACCAGCTCGACCAGCGAGAGGTAGGCGTGCTCGGCCTTGGGGTAGTTTTTCACAGCGCGCTGGTAGCGGATATAAGCAGCCTCGGTCTCTCCAGCGGCGACCAGCGCCTGTCCGGCCAGATACTCGATCTTGGCCCGGTAGTCGTCAATGCGGGCGAGGTCGAGAATGGCGTCATACTCCCCGACAGCAGCATTGTACTGCTCCAGAGCTAGGTAGGCGCCCGCGATCTTTTCCCGGAGGCCCGCATGGACGCTTCGGTCCCGCGAGATATCCAGAGCCCGGCGATAGGCAGCGATGGCTTCCTCCAGCTCAGCACCCGCGGCGTGACAATCACCGATCCATTCGTGCACGATGTCGGCCAAGACGGTCTCGTGGTCAAGGTACGCTTGGTAGTGAGAGATGGCTCGGTCGCATTCGTTGGCGCCATGATAAGCGCGAGCCGCCATCAGGGTGGCCTGAGGCAAGCGCTCATCGTCGGGGTATGCAGCGAGGAATTCTTCCCAGGCAGCCGCAGCAACGACATACTCGCGGTTCAGAAGGGCGCACTCGCCCAGACGATACCGGGCTTTGCGAACCTGAGTGGGCGCAGGACTGTCTTCCAGCAGCGACCGGTATGCAGCGATGGCCTCGTCGTAATCGCCATTGCTCTGATGGCGCAGGGCGGCTTCCAGCAAGACGCTGGGGCGGGGCGTTGGACTGGGCGTCGGGGTCGGAGTCCAGGTTGGGGTTGCGGTGGGCGTCAGTGATGGCGTGAGCGTTGGGGTGGGCGTCCGGGTGTGCGTGGGGATGGTCACCGGTCCAGCGTCGGCGGCCGGCGCAGTCGTCGCAACCGTGGGCAATAACGGCGTAGGAGTCGACGGAGCATCGCCGCAGCCGCCCAGCACGACACAGCCGACGACTACTATCCACAGGAAACCTGTCTTCCAGAGTCTCGGGCGAAATCGCATGGCCCTATTATGCCCGCAATAGCCCCGCTTGTCAACCCGCCCGCTGCCGCGATTCCTGCGCCCCTCCGACCCGCCGCTACCCTATTCTTGACAAACAAGTTCGAGTATGCTACCATTCCGCCGTTAAACGAAATAGTGATACTGGACACTCATCCAGAGGGGTGGAGGGACCGGCCCGACGAAGCCCCGGCAACCAGGGCAGACGGCTCGTTGGTGCGTTTGATGATTGGTCAAACGCACAAGCCAAACAGCCACTCAAGGTGCCAATTCCGGCAGGTGCATCCGGCCAGTAGTGCGATGATGACCTGAAAGATGAGAGATCGCGGACCGTTTGTGAAAGCTCTCATCAGGAGAGCTTTTTTTCGTATAGGAGAAATGCCATGCGGACAATTGAGTGGGATCCGAAGGGTACGGTCAAGATGATTGACCAGCGGCAGTTGCCGCTAGAGTTCGTCATCGTCGAGTTTGACGACTATCGAAATGTAGCCAAAGCTATCAGAGAGATGTACATCCGGGGCGCGCCAGCCATCGGCGCGGCGGCGGCCTTTGGGTTAGCTCTGGCTGCGCGACAGAGCCAAGCACCCACCCGCCAGGGACTGCTGGCCGACCTTGATACAGCCGCCAAAGTGATCCAGGCTACACGACCCACAGCAGTGAACCTCTTCTGGGCAACAAAGCGAATGCTGCGAACGGCACAATCCTCGGAAAAAGGGACCAGGGAGGCGCTGGTCGAGGAACTCGTTGCCGAAGCGCAACGCATCGCCGACGAGGATGTAGAGATCAACCAGCGGATGGGCGCGCACGGTGCGACCCTCATTGAGGATGGATTCAACATCTTGACCCACTGCAACGCCGGGGCGCTGGCCACAGTGGACTATGGCACAGCGCTGGCCGTCGTTCGCGCCGCCCACGAGCAGGACAAAAAGATCCACGTTTGGGTAGACGAGACGCGACCCCGCCTGCAAGGCGCCCGGCTGACCGCCTGGGAACTGATGAACGAGGGCATCCCCATGACATTGATCGCCGACAATGTGGCCGGCCATCTGATACGCACCGGCCGGGTCGACATCGTCGTGGTCGGTTCGGATCGGACGGCGGCTAACGGCGACGTGGCAAACAAGATCGGCACCTACAAGCTGGCCGTGCTGGCCAAAGAAAACGGCGTGCCATTCTATGCAGTAGTGCCCACCTCGACCATCGATCTCGCAGTACCCAGTGGCGACGACATCCCCATTGAGGAGCGGGACGCGAGAGAGGTGACGCATCCCGGCGGCTGTCAGGTCGCACCCGATGGCGTGCAGGTGCTGAACCTGGCCTTTGACGTGACGCCCCACCGCTACGTGACGGGCATTATCACCGAAAATGGCATCGCCTACCCACCCTTCAAACAGAGTTTGCACAAGATGGTAAAGGGATGAGCGAATTCAAACCAGAATTACAGTCGCTGGCAGCGGGCAGCCTGCCGCACACCGACCCTCAGGCGGCGTGTCAGCTTGTCCTGGAGACACTGGACATCCCGACCTGGCCTCAGTTGCCACGGCGATCGTTTCTGGAAAACATGTACATTCAGTTCAGCCAGCATTTCCCCGGCGTGGCAATAGCCAACGAGCAGATCTATATAGACCGGGACCGCGACCTCGATCCCGAATTGGAACAGCTCTACGTAGCCTACCTGATGGAGGATCTGGAGTTCGCAGTCATCGGTCCCGACTATGCCGCCGGCCTGCACCAGTTCCTACACCTGGAAGTAAATGAACTGCCAGTGGTCAAAGGGCAGGTGACCGGACCGGTGAGCTGGGGACTCATGGTCGCCGATCAGAATCGGAAGCCAGTACTCTATGACGACATCCTGGCCGAGGCAATTGGCAACCACCTACGGCTCAAGGCCACCTGGATGGAGCGGGAGTTGCGCAAGCACTCGTCCGAGACCATCACCTTTGTGGACGAACCATACATGAGCAGCTTTGGTTCGGCTTTTGTATCCCTGAGCCGCGATCAGGTCATCTCCTTGCTGGAGGAGGTTTTTGCAGGCATAGACGGACTCAAAGGCGTGCACTGCTGTGGCAACACCGACTGGTCGGTGTTGCTGAACACGACCGTGGACATCCTCAACCTGGACGCCTACGAATACGCCGAGTCGCTAACACTCTATCCCGACGAGGTAGGTGCCTTCCTGGAGCGGGGCGGCATCATTGCCTGGGGCATCGTGCCGGCCAACGACCAGGCGCTAGACGAGACGGTAGAAGATCTGGTGGATCGATTTCACGACGCGTTGGGGCTGCTGACGGCCAAGGGTTTGCACCAGGATGACCTGCTGGCTTCGGCGCTGATTACGCCTTCTTGTGGGTGCGGATCCCTGTCGGTAGAGACCGCGGAGCGCGTGCTGGAGCTCACTAGCGGGGTGTCGAAGGCCCTGCGGGAGCGTTACGCATAGAGGGAAAAGAAGCAAACTATGAGCATTGTTATCACCGGTTCCGTGGCATACGACTACTTGATGTCCTTTCCTGGCCGGTTCAGGGAGCATATCCTGCCGGACCAGATCGAACAGATCAGTCTCAGTTTCCTAGTGGATTCGATGCGCAAGCAGCAGGGCGGCTGTGCGCCCAACATCGCCTACAATCTGACGCTGCTGGGCGAGCGCCCGACCGTGATGGCCACTGCCGGCCAGGACTTTGGCGAATACCGCGCCTGGCTGGAGGACAGGGGCGTGGATACCTCGGCCATCGTCGAGGTCGAAGGCGAGTTTACCTCCTCCTTCTTTGTCAACACCGACTTGGAGAACAACCAGATTGCCAGCTTTTACGTGGGCGCCATGGGTTGGGCCGACAAGCTCTCGTTCCATAACCTGGATCACAAGGACATCGACATCGCCATCATCTCGCCCAACGCTCCCGCAGCAATGGTCAAGTACGCCCGCGAATGCCGTCGGGAGCTGGGCATTCCCTACATCTATGACCCCAGCCAGCAAATCATCCGCTTGAGCGGCGAGGAACTGCTGGAAGGCACAAGCGGAGCCAAGATGCTCATCGTCAACGAATACGAATTCGGCATGATCAAGGAAAAGACCGGCCTGTCGGACACAGAGTTGTTGGCCCTGCCCGAAGCCACGATTATCACCCGGGGCGAGGCAGGTTCGACGATCTATGCCACCGGTCACGAATTTCACATCCCCGTCGTGCCGCCCGAGCCCCTAGCCGAACCGACCGGCGTGGGCGATGCCTACCGCGCTGGGATCATTAAAGGCCTACTACAAAAGTATCCCTGGGAAACGACGGGCCGCATCGCCGCCCTTGCCGCTACCTACGTGCTGGAGCAGCACGGCACGCAGAATCACCGCTACACGCTCGAGGAATTTGCGGCTCGCTACCGCCGGGTTTTCGGCGAAACGCCCGAACTGCAAGATCTGCTAGCGTAGGGCAAGATGGTATCTTGCCTCGAGGACAAGATGCAAACTTGAACATTGACGTGGGGCAGGATGGCATTCTGCCCCAAGGACAAGTTACGAACTTGTCCTGCAACAAATCGAGTAAGGAGTGAATTGTGACCAAAGACTATGACGTAAAGGACCTGGCCCTGGCCGATGCCGGTCAGCGCCGCATCGAGTGGGCCGAGCAAGAAATGCCGGTCCTACGCCTCATCCGTGGGCGATTCGAACGGGAAAAGCCATTGGAGGGCATTCGTGTCTCGGCTTGCCTGCATGTGACCACCGAGACGGGCAACCTGATGCGTACCCTCAAGGCTGGAGGGGCCGACGTGAGACTGTGCGCCAGCAACCCGTTGAGCACGCAGGATGACGTGGCAGCCGCCCTGGTCGTCAAACACGGTGTGCCCGTGTTCGCCATCAAGGGCGAGGACAATGAGACCTACTATCGCCACATTCACCAAGCCATCAAGCACGGTCCGCAACTGACGATGGACGACGGCGCCGACACCGTGGGCGTACTCCACAAGGATCGCACCGACTTGGTGGACGACATCATCGGCGGTACGGAGGAAACCACGACCGGCGTCATCCGCCTGCGGGCCATGGCCGCCGACGGCGTCTTAAAGTATCCCATCGTAGCCGTCAACGACGCCACAACCAAGCACTTTTTCGACAACCGCTACGGCACCGGCCAGAGCACCATTGACGGCATCGTCCGGGCGACCAACATCCTACTAGCGGGCAAAACGGTGGTCGTGGGCGGCTATGGCTGGTGCAGCCGCGGCATTGCCATGCGCGCCGAGGGCCTGGGCGCCAACGTGATCATCACCGAGGTAAACCCGTTGCGGGCGTTGGAAGCGGTCATGGATGGCTACCGCGTCATGCCCATGCTGGAAGCAGCCAAAGTGGGCGATATCTTTGTGACATCAACCGGTAACAAGAACGTGGTTGACAAACACCACTTCGAGGCAATGAGAGACGGCGCCATCGTGGCCAATTCGGGACACTTCAACGTCGAAATCAACATCCCAGCGTTGCAGAAACTGGCCGTGTCGTCACACCAGCCCCGCCCATTTGTCGAGCAGTTCACCCTGGGCGATGGCCGCCGCATCTCCCTGCTGGGCGAAGGCCGCCTGATCAATCTTGCCGCTGCCGAAGGCCACCCTTCGGCGGTAATGGATATGAGCTTTGCCAACCAAGCGCTGTGCGCCGAATACATGGTCCAGCACGCCGAGGAACTGGCAAAGACCGTCTATCCGGTGCCCGAGGACATAGACAAAGAGATCGCCCGGCTCAAGCTAGAAGCCATGGATATCGAGATCGACGTGTTGACACCGGAGCAGGAGCGCTATTTGGCTTCGTGGGAAGAGGGAACGTAATCTACCAATCCACCAAACAGAAGGAGCAAAGAAAATGTCAATGACTACCACCTTTATGACATCATCCAAGTATTTTTTCACCTCCGAGTCGGTCACGGAGGGTCATCCAGACAAGATCTGCGACCAAGTCTCGGATGCGGTGTTGGACGCTATCTTTGCCGATGACCCTGATGCTCGCGTGGCGTGCGAATGCGCCGTCACCACCGGCTTGGTGCTGGTGATGGGCGAGATCACCACCAACACCTATGTGGATATGAATGCCCTGGTGCGCGATGTGGTGTGGGACATCGGCTATACTCGAGCCAAATTCGGCTTTGACGGCGAGACCTGCGGCGTGATGGTGTCCGTCAAGGAGCAAAGCGCCGACATCGCCCTGGGTGTGGACAAGGCCCTGGAAGC
>JASFTJ010000072.1:0-8399 GCA_050053615.1 Anaerolineae bacterium
CTCAGCCGGAAGGTGATTTGGGCTTGGCCGCTTTTGGCGTGCCACCCGGAAGCGGCCCACTGAGCCTGCGCCTCGAACTCGCCCCAACCCAACGCTGGGGGACCTTGATTTCCTTGGTCGTCGCACTGGCTTCTAGCGTGACCCTCGTCATCCAGTACCAACTCCGGGCCTCCACCAAACCATTGCTCCTTGCTGCTTGCTTTTTGCTCCTCGCGGCCACCCTCATCGCCCATCTGGTCCTGCCCCACGGCTACGCACGCCGGGTGACCCAAGTCAACGCCAATTTTGAGGATACCGCCGAACTGCTAGCGTTCACCACAGACCGGACCAGCTACCATCCCGGCGAAACGGTTAGCGTTTCGCTCTACTGGCGCGCGCTACGCGCTCCGGCCCAGGATTACAAAACCTTCATTCACCTGACCGACGCAGCGATGACCCGCCAGCCGGCTCAACACGACGGCGATCCAGGCGGCGGGTTCACACCCACCACCCGTTGGCTGCCCGGCGAACTCGTGCCCGACACGCACCACCTACTCCTGCCCGCCAACCTGCCCCCCGGGCGCTATCGCCTGTGGGCGGGCATGTACGAATACGAGCCGCCGCGTAATCTGGTTGTCCTCTCGTCCGACGTGCAGACTACAGAGGGCCGTGTCCTTTTGGATGAAATCGAGGTGGTGGCCCCGTGAGGAAAGAACGCGACGCGGTCTGCCGCTTTCTCGTCATCATACTGCTGGCTTTTGTCGTCCTGGCGACGTGGTACAGCCTGACCATCCCCCTGGGCGAAGCCCCCGACGAGGTACCCCATTTCACCTACATCCGCTACCTGGCCCAGCACCGCCGCTTGCCCACCACTACAGAGGAACACGAAGCGTTCCAGCCCCCCCTTTACTATGCTCTCGGAGCAACGCTCACCTTCTGGATCGAGGACACACCCGATGCGCCGTTTACCGTGCGCGCGAACGCTGACTTTGATGCAACCGATCCGCGGGCGCCCAAGAATCTGCTCCTCCACACAGCCGATGAAGCCTGGCCCTATCGCGGCTGGGTGCTGGCCTGGCATCTGATCCGGCTGCTGTCCATTGCCTTCGGAGCCGTCACGGTATGGGCCGCCTTCCAATTGGGACGAGCTCTGTTTCCCACTGCACCCGCCATCCGCCTGACCATGGCCGCGCTGACCGCCTTCACGCCCCAGTTCCTCTTTATGTCCGCGGTGGCGAACAACGACAATGCAGCCACTGCGTTCTCTGCACTGGTGTTATGGCAAATGGCGACGCTGCTTCAGGCCAAGGAGCGCCCTCGGCTCTGGACGCGGAGCATCCTGCTAGGCGCGCTCTTGGGGCTGGGCGTGCTGAGCAAGTCCAGCCTCATGGCATTGGTACCGATCGTCGGTCTGGCCATTGTGGTTTCAAGTTTCCGATTTCAGGTGAAAAATGGCCAATCCCACAGGCAATTTGCTGCTCGCAACTTGCTGCTTGCCGCCGGGGCGACGGCACTCACCTCCGGCTGGTACTTTGTCCGAAATTGGAACCTCTACGGCGACCCACTGGGCTGGGCATTCACGTTGCAAACGAACGCCCCCCGCGAAGGCCCACTCACCCTCGAGGTGCTGGGCTGGTTGTTCAAGGGGCTCTTTCGTTCATTTTGGCTGGGATGGATTGGCATCGCCTTCGATCAGCGAATCTACTGGCTCATCGGCGCCGTGTGTTTGGTGGGGTTGATTGGCTTTGTCGCTTGGCTGATCCGCCGTTGGCAGCTGCTCGACGGGGGCGTCCGCTGGACGTTGGTTCTGCTGGGTTTGCACGCCGCCATCACCCTGGGCTCACTGATCCAATGGACGGCCACTGTCTTGGGCACCGATCAGGGCCGCCTTATTTACCCCATGCTGCCCACCATCATGCTCGTGCTGGCGACAGGCTGGACCGGCTGGACGAGGGGACGAGCCGGAAAATGGATCCTGGGAGGCTTGGTCGCAGGGATGCTGTTCCTGGCGATTCTCACGCCCATTCTCTACATCGCGCCGGTTCACGCTCCGGCGCCTGTCGCAACCGATGCGGAACTGGCTGTGGCCCACCCTCTCAACGTACAGTGGGAGGGTGTCCGGCTGCTGGGGTATCGCTTGGAGAAAGAGCAAGTGCAGCCTGGGGACAAGTTGGGGCTGGACCTCTACTGGCAGGGGCTTGGACCGATGGACCGTGATCTGATGGCCCTCATCCAGCTCGTGGACGAGGACGGCAAGTTCCTGATGTACACTGATGGCTCGCCCACCGCCGGCCGCGACACCACCGATCGCTGGACGCCGGGCGTGCCCCTCGCTTCGCGCCACCTACTGCCCATCCCGGACTATGGTCGGTCGGGCGAGTATCGGCTGATCATCAGCCTGCACCCATTCGGTGAACAAGTATGGCTGTCCGCGTTCGGGCCGGATGGGACTTTGATCGGAGATCAGTTCGCCCTACCGGAGACGGTGCACATCGTCGCGCCATAATCGCCCTCTTCCCTCTTTCCAAACTGGAAGAGGGAGGCAATGGGAACCGCTCCACCCTCCGGTTTGCGCACACACCCCCCACAAGGAGCAGGTGATACCAACTGCCGAATAGGGTATCATGAATCGGCGAGCGCCCGCTGGTTGAGTAGGCCAAAGACCGTATCGAAACCAAGGGCGCAAAACGTGCAGGGACACTTGGTTTCGATACGCTGCTCGCTATTTGCTCGCAGCTACTCAACCGGCGCTTGACTTCTGATTCACGGTGTTTGAGTGGACAGTTGGTATGAGTATTCTTATCGGGCAGCTTGGGGCACATAGACCGGCAGCTTCCGCTCGGCAAAGACCGGCTTCAGCTGGGCGAACCGCTGCCGGCCGTTTACGAGTGGCACCGCCGGCCAACCGTCGCCGATGAGGGGCCGGGCATAACGCACAAACTCGTCGGTCACGTCCAGGCGATTTTCGGCGATCCAATGCTCCGGGAAGCAGCGCTCCGAGTTGGCCACCAGCTCTAGCGGCACCTTGTCGTAGCGCACATTGTAAAGCCGCAGGCCTTCCCCTGAAAGCGGACCTGGCTGGCGCAGGATAGTGGACATGTAGCCGCTTCCATCCTCGACGGCAATTTGCGCCGCTTTTTGCCCCACACGGTACGCTTCTTCCAAGTCCACCGTCGAAGCGTAGATCATGTTGTGTCGCTGGTCGGTGCCAGGAGTATTGCCCCGGGCTGCGCCTTGGGTCGCAAGTCCGCGCCTGTTTAGGTAGTTGACCACAATTCGCTCGACCGTCATCTCACTGGAGGAGAACTGGACATGGCCGAAAGAGTCCTTCCGCACGCCCAGTTCCCCGACCGGGAATCCCTCGCTGATGACCAATAGGCAACGGCCTCGCTCCCTTAGCATATCGTTCACCGCGTCGGCCAGGTCAGCCATCCTCAGATTCGACTCTTTCATGGCGATGAGCAAAGGCATCTCGCGTCGTGGGTCGGCCAAGCGGGCCGCCGCCGGGATAAAGCCGATCTTGCGGCCCATGGCCTGCATCACCAATACAGGGTCGGAGGGACAAGAACCGGCGTTCTCCTGATCCGCGTTTTGCACGTGCAGCGCCCAATAGCGAGCTACGCTGCCATAGCCGGGCGTGTGGTCAATGAGTTGAAACTCCGAATCGCCCACATCGTTGTCGATGGTTTTTGGCACGCCCACGGCGACCAGATCCAATCCTCGTTCCGCGGACAGTTGCGCCACCTTGTGGGCGGTGTCCATGCTGTCGTTGCCGCCGTTGTAGAAAAAGTAGCCAACGTGGTGAGCCTTGAACACCTCGACGACGCGCTCTAAATCTTCCTCCTGGTGTGTCTTGAGCTTGTAGCGACAGGTGCCGATGGCGCCGGCCGCGGGTGTGGTACTGAGCAGGCACAGTTCCTCCTCGGGCTGCGCCGAGAGGTCAAGCAGTTCCTCTTTCAGCACCCCCTCGATGCCGTGATACCCGGCATAGATCGTGCCAAAGGCGCCGGGGTAGGCGCGGCAGCCGTCCACCACCCCGCGCAGCGAAGCGTTGATGACAGGCGTCGGCCCGCCGCTCTGGGCGACGAGAACGTTTTTAGGTTTGCTCATTTTCTCCCTCGGTGTTAGTAGGTCGGTACATGGTAGGCTGGGGCGTCCCCCAATGTACCAGTCTACCAATCAAGCCGTATAGGTCGTCGAAGCCGTCGTTCCCCCAAGCCCTGTCCAGTTCGTGTGAAAGAACTCGCCACGCGGCTTGTCCACCCGCTCGTAGGTGTGGGCGCCAAAGTAGTCACGCTGGGCCTGGAGGATGTTGGCTGACAGACGATCGTTGCGGTAGCCGTCATAGTAGGCCAGCGCGCTGCTGAAGGCTGGAACTGGGATGCCGTTGATGACAGCTGTGGCCACGACTTTGCGCCACCCTGCCTGGCTGCGGTCGAGCGCATCCTGAAAGTACGGAGCCAGCAGCAAGTTCGCCAGGTTCCGGTCCTCGTCGAAGGCTTCCTTGATGGGCTCCAAGAACTGGGCGCGGATGATGCATCCTTCGCGCCACATGAGGGCGATGCTACCATAGTCGAGATCCCACTCGTGCTCAACTGCGGCCATCTTGAGCAGCTGGAAACCCTGGGCGTAGGAGCAAATCTTGCTGGCATAGAGCGCCTGGCGAATCTCCTCGATGAAGGCCGCCTTATCGCCCTCGAAGGCGGGCGTCGGCCCTCCCAGGATCTTGCTTGCGGCCACCCGTTCTTCCTTGATAGCCGACATAAAGCGGGCAAAGACCGCCTCGGCCACGGTGGGAGCGGGGGTGCCCATGTCCAGTGCGCTCTGGCTGGTCCACTTTCCGGTGCCCTTTTGTCCGGCCGTGTCAAGGATGACATCCACCATCGGCTTGCCTGTCTCCTCGTCTATGTAGGCCAGGATGTCGCTCGTGATCTCGATGAGGTAGCTGTTGAGCTCCCCCTTGTTCCAACCCTCGAACACCTCGTGCATCCCGGCCGGCGTCATGTCCAGAAGATGCTTCATCAAAAAGTAGGCCTCGGCGATCATCTGCATATCACCGTACTCGATGCCATTGTGCACCATCTTGACATAGTGACCCGCGCCGTCGGCGCCTACCCAATCGCAGCAAGGTGTGCCATCGGCCACCTTGGCAGCGATGGCCTGGAAGATCGGCTTGACGTGCGGCCAGGCGTCCGGGCTGCCGCCGGGCATGATGCTCGGCCCATGCAATGCGCCTTCCTCACCGCCAGAGATGCCCGTGCCGATGTACAGTATCCCTTCTTCTTCCAGCTGGCGGGTGCGACGAATGGTGTCACCAAAAAAGCTGTTGCCGCCGTCAATGATGATGTCACCCTTGTCCAGGTGCGGAACGAGTTTTTCGATAAAGATGTCCACCGGCTTGCCGGCTTTGACCATCAGCATCGCCTTGCGGGGCCGGGCCAGCGCCTCGACAAACTCCTCGATGCTATGCGTGCCGATAATGTTCTTGCCCTTGGCTCGACCCTCGATAAAGCGATCCACCTTGCTCAGGGTGCGGTTAAAACACGCCACGGTGTATCCCTTGCTCTCCATGTTCAGAATCAGGTTCTCTCCCATCACAGCGAGGCCAATAATGCCAATATCTGCCTTTTTCATAGCCAATCTCTCCTTTCGAAACCTGCAAATGAGTGAAGACTGCCCATTTGCTCATTTACGCATTCTGTACAGCACCTCCCCAGCTTTCGGAACCACCAGCGTATCCGGCTGCTTTTCCCACTCGCTCACGTCTACAGCCGCCGGATCGAGGTAGCCCAGGTTGACCCGTTCGCATCGCGCGCGAGGGATGCCGGTGGCCAGCGTCACCCGGATGCGAGGCTGCTCGAAGCCGGTCTCTGCGCTGTAGGCACCCGCGCCCCGCAGATGGGTCGAGTGGGCCAGTACACCCCAGGGGTAGTCCTTGAATCGGTCCCATTGTTTGACAAAGTAGTCGCGCACGTGGTAGCCGACCTCGTCGATGACCTTGCCGTGCGTGTACGAGATTTCGTCGATGTGCGGCGCATAGATGACCACCTCGCCGCCGTCGGCGAGGACCGGTTCCATTTTGTACATCCCCTTGGCCGCTGTCCACAGGTCATCGTACATCTCGGGCATGATCGACAGCACCCGTTTGAACGGTCTTTCCACCCAGATGATGTGTGTCTGGGCCGACAGATCCGCCGCCGCCTCCCAGGCCCTTTCCATCGAACCAGCATACAAACCGGCCAGCCCCTTGTGGGTCACCACCAGCCCAAAACAAAGCTTGGGCGCATCAATCAAGGCCGCTGCCCGGTCAATCACCGCTCGCACTGGCGTGTGCTTGGCGCCGATGATCTCGTAGCTGGTGATAAGTGCGCCTAGCCAGTGGGTGAAATTGATCACCTCCGGTCCGCTGATGCCGGGGAAAAAGTACTTGTTGCCCCCGGAAAAGCCCACCACCTCGTGGGGAAAGACCGGACCGCAAACCACGAGCAGGTCATAGTCAAAGATCATACCGTTGACCGTGACCGGCACCTCCTGGCTCAACTGCCCGCCCGAAAGCCGCGAGATCTCGGCGGCCGGGATGACGCCCACCTTGGTCAGCGTGCCCGGCAGGTCCCAGCGGTGGTTCAGAAGGTTGACGCCGGCGTAGGTCGTGCGCTGCTCCCCGGCGGTGATGCCCACCAGGCGCCGCAGCGCCTCGTCGCTCATCGGCTGGTGGGTGCCCAGGGCCACCAGGTAGTCCAACGCGGCGACCTGCTTTCCCAGCACCTCGTGGAACAGCCGGAAAAGGAGGGGAATCGGCGCGGTGCGTGTGCTGTCAGGAATGATGACCAGCACTCGCTTGCCATCCAAGTCAAGCTGACCAAGAGCCTCGGCGATCAACGCCCCCACATCTTTCTCGGTCAGACAGGCGCTGGTGTTCCCTTTGCCCAACAACCCAATATCCAAATTTCCCAATTCCCCACTCCCTACCGTTTCCACGGCGGCACGTCGGGCAACAGCTTCTCAAACTCGGCGATGAGCGCCGCCTCATAGTCGCCGGCGTACTCGCCCGCCAGGAATCTGTGTGCCGCTTCCTCGTAGAAGCGCTGCCACGACGCTTCCTCGTAGCCGGGGTTGATGGGATAAAACAGCGCGTCGTTGGCCCGTGCGGCGGCCATGTCGCCCGGCGCGTCACCGACCATGAGGACGTGGTTCCGCTCGTACTTGCCCTTGGCCGCCAACTCCAGATGCAGCGCCTTCTTGCCCATCTCCTGGCCGGCGATGACGTGCACGTACCGGGCGATATCGTGTTCCTCCCACTCCCGCGTCAGCGCCTCCAGCGGCGTAGCCGAGACGACGATCATGTCGGCTTTGTCGGCCAGGAATCTCAGGCTTTCCCGCACGTAGGGGAAGGGTGGCACGCCGTGAACCATGTCGGCCACCGTGGCGTTGACGCCCGTGGTCCAGGCCCAGGCCTGGTCCAGCTCAGGGTCGGGGTACCGCTCCATGTACGCCGCCAGGCCGTCGTTGCTTTTGGGATAGCTCTCGTCGGCGATAAAGGCGCGGATGCGGGGCGCTTGTGGCGGCACGACATTGCGGGCCTGCACCTCGGGCCGCTCGCGCAGCAGGTCAAAGACCATGACCAGCGCTGGCCGGCGGTTAATGCCCCGCCATTTCGAGTACAGGTTGACAAACTCGGCGGCCTCACGCGCATATTTGGACACGGGCTGGAGCCCCCAGTACTTGATAATGTTCGGAGTAAAGCACTCTTTGTGCTTGATCTCCATCGTGTCGAAGGCACAGCCGTCCGAGTCGATGCCGATGAAAAAATCGTGCTTGGGCTCCAATTCCGCCAAAGGGCGGGCTGCTTCAGGATAGTCTGTCATGTTCTCCTCCGAAATCTGCAAATGTGCACATGGCCGCCCTGAAAAAAGGCAACAGGGTGAATCCCCGCTGAAACGACCTTTTTCAGTGGAGTCAGTCGCACATAGCTATTGGCTCATTCTATTCCCTATTCGCTCGTCCTACACTCCGCTAAAGGCGCTAAATCCCCCATCTATGGGCACCACGATTCCCGTCACGAATGCCGCCGCCGGCGAGAGCAGCCAAAAGGTGGTCCCGATCAGCTCCGCCGGGTCGCCGAAACGGCCCATCGGGGTGTGGTCGATGATCGTCTGACCGCGGGGCGTCAGCTCACCTGTCTCCTCGTCGGTCAGCAGGAAACGGTTCTGCTCGGTCAGGAAAAAGCCGGGCGCGATGGCGTTGACGCGAATCTGCGGCGAATACTCCTGCGCCATATGCACGGCCAGCCACTGGGTAAAGTTGCTCACCCCCGCCTTGGCCGCCGAATAGGCCGGGATGCGGGTCAGGGGTCGGAAGGCGTTCATCGAAGAGAGGTTGAGGATGATGCCCTGCCCCTGCTCGGCCATAAGCTTTCCGAA